>DQZA01000182.1 GCA_011042035.1 Desulfobacteraceae bacterium | reverse complement strand
TTTTCTATTTACAAATAGGGCTCGGTTCGCTATGCTGTTCATTCAAGTGGGCGGTTAACTCAGCGGGAGAGTGCCATCCTCACACGGTGGAAGTCGCGAGTTCAAATCTCGCACCGCCCACCACAGAGTAAACAAAGGCCTCAAGAACGTGAGGCCTTTTTTATTGGTAGCCGTTCCTAATAAGGAGATTAAGGCTAGGTGGAAAGGTGGCTGGGCGGAAAATGGCATGCTGTTGGAATCATGCGGGATATTACCTTCCTTCTTTTTCCGCTTTCAGGCAATATACACCCTTTCCCTCTATCCCCGGGATAAAGCATTGGTTATCTGATACGCACTCTGCTCTGCGAAGATCACCGCTCTTCCACCTATTGACAAGGTTAGGCTCCCTGATCAATGGCCTGCTCATGGAAAAGTAATCTGCCACGTTCTCCTTGAGCAGTTTATCGGCGACCTGAAACGACCGAATACCACCAACCAGTATGAGAGGGACATTAATTATCTTCTTAAACGCCTTGGCCTCGTTACGAAAATATGCCTCCTTCTCCTCTGTCTTTATCCCCATGCGGCTGGGGCTCAACTTGCCACCGGTTAGGACCCCTCCGCTAAGTTCAATTGCATCTATGCCGTTGCGCTCTAACAGCTTTCCTATCTCAATTGAACCCTCCAGGGTTAGGCCCCTATCAATAAAGTCAGCACAATTCATCTTGATAAGTACCGGAAAATCCGGACCCACCGCCTGGCGAATCGAGGAAAGAACTTCCAACACGACCCTAGCCCGGTTCTCGACCGATCCTCCATACTCATCCTCGCGCCTGTTATAGAAGGGAGACAAGAACTGGCTCAAAAGGTAGCCATGGGCAGCGTGGATCTGGACCGCGTCAAAGCCTGCCTCCTTTGCGCGGCCTGCAGCATCACCAAAGGCCTTTACTACCCTTTCGATGTCATGTTTGGTCATAGCCTTCCTGGGGGTCTTCCCAATTCCCTCTAGGGAAGAAGGGGCAATAGGATCGTGGCCGGTTATTTCGCGTCTCGCAAAGTATCCAGAATGGGCGAGCTGGAGGGCAATTCTGCTGCCTTTCTTGTGTACTGAATCGGTCATCTGCTTCAGGCCCAGTATCAATCTATCATCGTAAGCCCCCAACTGCCATGGACCTGCCTGTCCCTGTTTTTCCACATAGGCATGCCCCGGTATTATGAGCCCTACCCCACCCTCAGCGAGTCCTGTCATCATTTCAATAAGACGGGGCGTTACTGAACCATCGTCTGCTGCCAATCCTTCCCACGTGGCAGAACGCACAAATCGATTGCGCAATCTCATGGTATTCAAACTGCTCTCCTCAAATAGATGACTCATATCAACCCTCCTTTACCTTAATCCGAATTTATAGCAATGCACATGAATAGGGAATACAGAGATATCGAGACTGCTGGCCGGGACTGAAAAATTCCTGACATCTGGGCAAAACGCTGACAGAGATAGGTGTTGATCCAAAATAATCCCCATCCATTTGAACACCCACAGCAGGATCAGAGTAGACATTTATTCTCGAGGCCCTGAAGCATGAATAGTTTTTCCGCAATTTCCCCATCGAGAACCCAGTTGCCATTAACAGGTATCTCAGAATATTGATCATATCCATTTTCTTAAATATGATCACATCCAAATAGCCGTCATCAATCCGAGCCTCCCTAATGAAACAAAACGGGCCCCCGTAACGTTGCGTATTACACAAGAGCACGCCAACCCCATGCCATGTACCTACTTCAGTTTCAACACGAACAGTGGTGGGCTTGAACTTAAGAAAGGTCTTTATGGCAGCCAACACATATGCCCAAATTCCAAAGGCACGTTTTTGTTTCCACTTGAGGATAGAGGCCACTTCACCATCAAATCCTACTCCAGTCATCAAGAGGAAGTATCGGCCGTCAATGTACCCCAGATCCACGGCTCGCCTGTGGTTCCTCATTACGACGCTGGCAGCCTTTAGGGGATCCTTCAGAGGTATGCCAAGCTCTCTAGCGAACACGTTGCCAGTGCCGGTAGGAATTATCCCAATGGGCACCGCACCTGGACTAAAGGTATTCACAAGCCTATTGACCGTTCCATCACCACCCATAACCAGGGCAGCGTCCCACCTTTTCCTGAAAATGTTGCTGGCAGGAAAGACGGATAGATCCAATATTTCTTTTACATAGATACCCTTGGTGCGATAAAAGGCCGAGACTTGATTTAGTGTGGCCTTGCGAAACCTGCCTGCATAAGGATTAGCCACTAGAAGAATCGAGGTTATTTTAGTCATGAACCCTGTTCTAAACTAAAACGTGATCAAAGACGGGTCATAATCTTCAACTTTTTCATAGCCCAAAAGATTGAGCAGCGTGGCAGCTACATTGGAAAGCCCTCTTTTGTCCAGCTTCGCCATCCTATACTCTCCCGAATAGCCTGAATCCACAATCACAAATGGCACTGGATTTAGTGTATGGGCCGTCTTTGGCTTGGGATTGCCTTCTGAGTCAATGGTAAACATTTCATCTGAATTTCCATGATCCGCTGTCACCACTGCTATACCATTTAACTTCAACACCTCATCCACGAGCCTGCCCACGCATGAATCAACTGTTTGCACTGCAATTATTGCAGCCTCCATTACGCCGGTATGTCCCACCATATCCCCGTTGGCGAAATTCAGCCTACCGAACCGGTAACGGCCACTTCTTAGAAGCTCGATGGTCTTCTCGGTAATTTCAGGGGCCTTCATCTTGGGTGCCTTGTCAAATTGGATCCTGTCTGATGGTATCTCGATATAAGTCTCCAGCTTCTCGTCAATGTAACCAGAGCGGTTGCCGTTCCAGAAATAAGTCACGTGACCAAACTTCTGGGTTTCTGATATGGCAAACGAAGTAACGCCTGCAGCGCACAAGTATTCGCTAATGGTCCGGTCGATTGCAGGGGGCCAGACCAAGAAGTTGGGGGGTATGTGCAGGTCGCCATCGTATTCCATCATGCCCGCATATACAATGTCCGGGAGCGGGCCTCGGTCAAATTCGCGGAACTCCTTCTCCGTAAACGCCCTGGATATCTCGATGGCCCGGTCTCCCCTGAAGTTGAAGTTAATTACCGCGTCCCCGTCCCGAACGGGTCCCGCAGGACTGCCTTTTTCATCCACTATAACGAAGGCTTCCATGTATTGATCCGTCATGGTCGGGTCTTCTTTGTAATACGTCTCAACTGCCTCTCTGGCTGACCGAAATTTTCGCCCCTTCCCTAATACGTGCGCATCCCATCCTCTTTTCACTATGTTCCAATCGGCCTCGTACCGATCCATGGTCACCTTCATCCGGCCTCCGCCAGATGCAATTCGATAATCCAAACCCTTCTCCGATGAGAGTTTGGCAAGCTTCTCCTCTGTAGGAATCACATAATTCAGCGCAGAGCGCTCCCCCACATCACGACCATCGAGGAGCGCATGGATCCGCACCCGCTTAATGCCGAGTCCAGCGCACTTATCGATTAATTTATAAAGGTGATCAATATGGGAGTGCACATTGCCATCTGAAAGCAGGCCAATAAAGTGGATCGTCCCTCCCCTTTTCCCCCTCTCAACAATTTGTTCCCACAGATCCGTCTCAAAAATCTTACCTGTCTCAATGGCCTTATTTACCAACCGTGCACCCTGGTCAAACACCCGACCCGCTCCCAATGCATTATGACCCACTTCGCTATTTCCCATGTCCTTATCGCTGGGAAGTCCAACGGCAGTACCATGGGCCTGAAGGCTACAAAAAAGCTTTGAGGCAAAGAGCCTATCCAATGTCGGCGTATTAGCCATGAAAACGGCATTTCTTTCATCCTGGGGACCCAACCCTATCCCGTCCATTATAATCAGAAGTAAAGGGCCTTTTCGCCCTGGAAATACCGAGTGCTTCTTAAGCTTCAATTGCATTCTTTTAACTCCCAATTAGAGTGACGGTCCCAGGGGCAACAATCCGACTCCAAAAAATAGGGCCAAAGCAAAATACCAGTGAGCGCGGCCAAACAATATTTTTTATGGCCACACGAAAACCCGCACAAGGTCTTTTTCAAGTATGCTCGGGGAGCAATGTAAATTTCCTAATTCCCTTGGGTCTATAGACACTGAAATCCTTATGATCAAGGGTGAATATCTTTCTTATTCTTTCATCCTCTGCAACAGCAACCAGGGTCGCGTCGGCTAAATCCATTGGTAAGTCTTTGTACTTTTTCATTAGTTGGCGACATCGAATCTGTTGGTACTGGCTAAGCGATCGTACACTGACACCTCCCCTTAAGATGAATTCCCATAGATTGTTTTGGGCCTTCCAAGAGAATCCAAGGAGATAAAATGCCTCTGTAAGAACGGCCCAAGTAGTTAAGAGTTCTTCATCTAAGTCCTTCAGAATCTCTATACACCTAGCGTGGTAGTTATCCGAGACATCAAAAAAGGCAACAATAGGACCCGTATCTAGGAGAATCATCTATTCCTCCTGAACGCCTTTCGCAAGATCTCTTCAGAATTGATAGCAAGGTTTCCATCACCACTCCCTTCATGGCCAATCAGATCAGAGATGAGTTCGTAAGGTCTTTTTCTCTGCTCATTTAGCTTTTTTTGACAGAAATCCTTAATCGAAGCCTTGATTACGCTCGATTTTGTAGTGGCAAGGGCCTTAGCTGTCATCTCCAGAAGCCTCTCCGTATCTTTGTCCAATCTTACACTGATTGGCATAACAATCCCCCCTTTACACCGCATCTGTATTTCACAATGTATCACATACAACTCCGGTGTCAAGCCATAGTGCGTCGGACAGTTACTACGACCACTTACCCACTCACTTTAGACTATTGAAAATTATTTAGCTTCATTCTATGATGCCCAGCCAATAAACTCTAAAGATTTTTCATAAGAGGAGGATTTCCGAATATGCCTCAACATGTAGTGATTATTGGAGCAGTTGCACTTGGACCAAAGGCTGCGTGTCGGTTCAAGAGATTGGAGCCTGAATCGAAAGTGACAATGGTTGACCACAGTGACCTAATCTCATACGGAGGTTGCGGGATACCTTATTTTGTCTCTGGAGATATCAGCTCGCCAGACGAGCTTCAATCCACAAGTTTTCATATGCTCAGGGACAAGAAATT
>DQZA01000265.1 GCA_011042035.1 Desulfobacteraceae bacterium | reverse complement strand
TTTTGAACGATGAAAATGTGGATGCGATTTTGCTATATATGATGTTTGCGTCGGCCAATGCCGATGCAATCGAGAGAATGACGGGCCTGTTGCAGCAATGGAACCAACAAAAACCCATCATAAGTTGCCTGCTCTCCCCTCCGGGAATCTGGGACGATCAAGTGAGGGATTTAGAGCAAAAGGGAGCACTGGTGAATTACCCTACACCTGAAAGGGCAGCCCTCGCCTTGGCGGGGCTGTGGAAGTATGCCAATAAGCCCCAACGATTCAATAAACTCAATGAACCCAATAAACCCAACGAACCCAATGAACGCATAGACCCAATGACCCTAATCGACTAAACTGACGAAATGGACTAAATAGACCAAATCATTGGAGGCTAACATGGATGTTATAAAAAAGGCTATTGAACAAGGTAGAAAGATGCTTTCAGAACATGAATCAAAGAAACTCCTTGCAGCATATGGCATACCCGTTACAAAAGAACGACTTGCCAGGAATGTCGGTGAACTCAAACAGGCAGCCTCAGACATTGGGTATCCCATAGTCCTGAAGGGACACTCCCCTTCCCTAGCCCACAAGACAGAAAAGGGCCTCATAAGAGTTGATATACGAAATGAACAAGAGGCCATAGAGGCCTTCAATGAGATTACGGAAAACGTGGAAAATAATGAAAAGGCTGTGCTTGTCCAGGAAATGATCAAGGGCCAGAGGGAGTTGGTAGTGGGGCTTACCAGGGACCCTCAGTTCGGCCCCTGCGTGATGTTTGGGCTTGGTGGAATTTTTACGGAAATCCTTAAAGACATTTCATTCCGGGTGGCTCCTCTTGAAAAACATGATGCACTGGAGATGATGCGTGAGATAAAGGGGCATAAGATTCTGGACGCGGTTCGCGGCATGCCTGCAGCGGACATCGATGCACTTGCTGATATCCTCATGGCAGTGGGCCGTATCGGGCTGGAAAACGATGATGTGAAGGAAATTGACATAAACCCCTTGATTCTGCAGGGCAGCAAGCCCGTAGCAGTTGATGCACTGGTTGTGCTGGACCCGAATGGGGCGTAGGGATTAAAGAACCATCACAGAGGCATAGCATTTTCTGTACCCTCTGAGCCTCTGTGGTGAAATTGCTTGTAAAGGATATCGAAGTGAGCGGAAGTCCTCTCGATAAAATACTTAATCCAAGATCCATTGCATTTCTTGGTGGATCAAACTCCATTGAAAATATAGGTACCTCTCAGCTACTTAATATAATAAAGGGAGGATACCAGGGCAAGGTCTATCCTGTTCACCCCAGAGAAAAAGAGATCATGGGCCTCAAGGCCTACCTTAGCGTGACGGATCTCCCGGAGCCTGCTGATGTGGCAGTGATGGTAATACCAAACACTGCTGTTCCCGAGGCCCTTGAGCAATGCGGTAAAAAAGGCATCAGGGGTGCAATCATCATAACAGCGGGCTATGAAGAGATGGGTCCTGAAGGACGGCGCTTGCAAGACCACCTCGTACAAATTGCCCGTAAACATGGCATACGTTTCCTTGGCCCCAATTGCATAGGTATTATCAATTCAGAGATAGGCCTCAACACCACGTGGTTTGCCCATCTTTACAAGCCCGGGCACGTGGGCATTGCTTCCCAGAGCGGTAGTTACGTCACCCAAACCCTTCCCTATTTCGCAAATCTGGGCCTCGGCCTGAGCAAGGCTATCAGCGTGGGCAACCAGGCCGATATAGACATGGTTGATTGCCTTGAATACCTCGGCGCTGATCCTCAGACCAGGGCCATTGCCCTTTATATAGAAGGGCTAAAAAGACCTCGCCAGTTCATGGAGGTAGCAAGGAAAATAACTCCCCGCAAACCCGTTGTGGCGATCTATGTGGGCGGGACCGATGCGGGCCGCAGAGCATCTCTGTCCCACACGGGATCAATCTCCGGGCCCGATGAACTGTACGATGGCCTATTTCGCCAGTGTGGAATACTTCGTGCGTGGACCCTCACAGATCTTTTTGACTGGGCCCTTGCCCTTGCACAGCAGCCGCTCCCTTCGAACAATCGCATCATTGTGTTGAGTAATTCCGGTGGACCTGCCACATCAACGGCAGATGAGTGCAATCGCCAAGGGCTGGAGGTCCCTCCCTTTGATATAGAGATCCAGAAAAAGATCCGCGCTATAACGCCTCTCACTGCCTCGCCCAAGAACCCCATTGATATTACCATGAATTATGACCTGGAACTTATCTTCAAGAAACTACCGGAGCTTACGCTCCAACTGGATCAATATGACGGCATGCTTTTTTACGGCATATTTGGGCCAATACACTTTGAGCACAAAATCAAAATGGCTGACCGGTCCATTGAAATACCATTGGATTTTTTCAGAAACTGGATGCTTGAGGTCTGCGAGGCATTCGTGCAGATACCAGAAAAATATAGGAAGCCCATTATTTGTTCATGCTTTTGTGGCCGGGAAGACGAGGCCGTGGCCTTCCTTCAGGACCACGGCATTCCGGTCTACCCCGCTCCTGAGAGGGCTGTTAGGGCCATGGCAGCATTGTGGAGATACAAGCAAATAAAGGACAATTTTAAGTTGAGTGGCAATACCAGATGAATCTGACTCAACCAAATAGCGAGGTAACGGATTGTGATGGCACATTTGAACCTGACTCTTGAACAGGCGAAGCAAAAGGCCCCTGACCGAGGCTGGAATACTGAGTTGGAGGGTTTATGATGGATGAGGGAAATCCAATCTCTCTTTTGACCCAAAAGGCCAGTAAAGAACCCTTTGCCAAGCTTCTCGATCTGGAGGTTGTGGATGTCGAACCGGGTTACGCAAAGGTGCGGATGGAAGTGGATGAAAAAAAGCTGAACATCCACGGTATCACCCATGGAGGTGCCCTTTTTGGCTTGATCGATGAGGCCTTTGAATTGGCCTCCAACTCACACGGCACAGTGGCCGTAGCACTCAATATGAATATCACCTTTTTTGCCCCGACCACTACAAACGACATACTGGTTGCCGAGGCAAGGGAGATAAACAGGACCCGGAGAACCGCCACATACGAGATAGATGTCACCGACAATTCGGGCAAGTTTATATCCAGGTGCCAGGCGCTCGTTTACAGGAAAAAGGATCCCTTGCCAGCACAATGACCCTCAGCTGGTATTCTGAATCATAATCATAGAAGGAGCCTATAATGCCTTACCAACCAATAAACAATAGAAAAATATATTATGAGGACCACGGATCTGGACAGCCCATCGTTTTGCTTCACCATGGTTTCGGTTGTACCCAAATGTGGAAGGATATTTATCCAGGCCTCGTCTCGGCTGGACACCGGGTTATTATGTACGACAGACGAGGTTACGGAAGGTCTGAAAGGGGAAGCGACTTTGAAGCCTTCTACGTAAGCGACAGATTCAGGCCTGAAAGTGTTAAGGAACTCAAGCAGCTTTTGGACACCCTGGGCCTGGACAAGGTTCACTTAGTTGGGCAATGCGAAGGTGGTGTGGTTGCTGTCGATTTTGCAGCCAAGTTTCCACAAAGGGTTCTTTCATTGGTTACATCAAGCACTCAATGCTTCAGCCAAATCCCAATGACAGAATTCAACAGTATAAAATTCACAAAAACCTTTCAGGAACTTGAACCAGACCTAAGGGATAAATTGATCCAATGGCACGGCCAGGAATATGCGGAACAGTTCTTTAACCAATTCATTCGCTACGGAGGTGCTTACGGCAGGGACGTCTTTGATCTCAGGCCCGTGCTACTTAAGGTGATCTGCCCCGCCCTTGTACTTTACCCTGACAGAAGCTTCCTTTTTGACGTTGAGCAGGGCGTTGCCTTTTATAAACACCTCAGCAATGGTGAACTGGCAGTGCTTCCAAGGTGCGGACACAATACCTATGAACAACAGCCCGGGGAATACGTGCGACACCTGATCAATTTCTTGAAAAGAAACCAAGCCTTGTAATCTGTATTCAGGCGCTTCAGTCTTGTTAATGGTATTTGTGAAGGGTTCTCTGAAATGAACAGAAAGTGGCTGATATTCGCGGTTTGTTCTTCCCTCTTCCTGATGTCACTATTTTATAGGGCATCAAGCGCCATCATTGCACCACAGTTGATGAAGGATCTGAAATTAACCCACGAGGACCTTGGACTCCTGGGGGCTGCCTTTTTCTACACCTTTGCACTGGTGCAGTTTCCATTGGGTCCAGTCCTTGATAGACTTGGGCCAAGGATTACTATGGCAGGTTTGAACTTGCTGGCTACACTCGGTGCCATTGTATTTGCACGAGCTGGTTCAATGGCCGGCGGAGTTCTTGGTCGCGGGCTTTTGGGCCTGGGAATGGCTGCCAACTTAATGGGACCCCTGAAGCTATTTACAATATGGTTTCCACCAAACCGCTTTGCTACCATGTCTGGGCTCCTCTTATCGTTAGGGACCTTGGGCAGCCTGGCAGCAACATCGCCCTTGGCCCTGATGGTGGAGGCCCTTGGATGGAGAGGTTCATTTTACACCCTTGCAGCGGTTAACGTCCTTCTCGTTCTATTCATAATCATTATAGTCAGAGACACCCCAGAGGGGCATGGAGTACAACTTGCCGACAATCAAAGGACCTCTGTTTCCCCTTGGCTAGGGGCCTTAAAACTTGTTTTCTCCAGCTGGAGTTATTGGGCCATATCCCTGAGCGCTTTTATTCGCTATGGCTCATATGTAGCCATACAGGCACTCTGGGCGGGGCCCTTCCTCATGGAATACTTGCGGCTCCCCACAATAACAGCCGGCAACCTACTTTTTCTTCTGAGCCTAGGATTTATTATTGGTTCTCCGTGCGGTGGCCTTCTTTCGGATGACTTACTGAAATCACACAAGAAAACAGTTATCCTTGGTTCTACCCTATCGGCATTCCTAGCAGCCTCGTTTTCCCTTTGGAAGGCCCCTGTGCATATCATGCTGTTGGGTACTGTGTTCTTTTCTTTGGGCTTTTTCAGCTCTTTTGGTCAAGTTATATATGCCCATATCAAGGAGCTCATGCCTTCGGAAATGTCGGCCAGTGCAATGACAGCAGTCAACTTCTTCACGATGATGGGAGGAGGGGTATTTATTCATATGCTGGGCAGTATTATGCAGCGATTTGGCGGAGCCGCAGCCCACGAGGGGCACGCCTATTCCGTTGCCTTTCTTGTA
>DQZA01000296.1 GCA_011042035.1 Desulfobacteraceae bacterium | reverse complement strand
TTCAATGCCGCGGACAGGCGTGCTACTCATCACCAAGGTTGCAGATGTGAGGGTAGGCGTTTGGGGTATGGATCTTGCATCTACAATATATTGTAAGGTTTTTGTGGCACGGTAAGAAACCGAAATTGAGGAGGTAGCTCAGATCATGAGAAGATACTGGGGGGTGTGTAGCATATCACTTTTCTTATTGCTCTTACTTTTAGGCGGGGCTAGAAATGCCATGGCCTTGACCGGAGGCCCTGACCGATATGGATACACATATTCCGACAGCGAGGAGCCCGGGGCAGCGCCTTTTTCGTGGATAGACATTTCGAAGACAGGGACCATCTGCGAATTGGGCAACTACGATATGAGCGGTGATATACATATTGGATTCAAATTCAAGTTTTACGGGAGAGAGTATGATACGGTGCGTTTTTCCAGCAGCGGATTTATCACCTTTAAGAAGACCTCCCTTAGTGGCTCTGCCGGAGGTGAACCCATACCCACTGAAGGCGGCTTGGCTGATAACATGATTGCCGCGTTTTGGGACAATCTGGCAACAGGTACGTGAAGTGCCAAGGTAATATACGAGACCAGGGGGGTCTCGCCGAATCGGATGTTCATAGTCAGTTATATCAATGTGCCTTTTATTTATTACGAAGGCGCAGACCCTTTGAATACATTCCAGATTATTCTCTATGAAGGGACCAATGACATCCAGGTAAATTATCTAGATGTGAGACCGCGTGAGAGTGCCAGGCATACAACTACTGCCGGCATAGAGAATTCTAATGGGACAGCGGGACTTCAGTATGAGAAGTTTAACACACCTGGAAGGTACAGAAACTTGTATGTAATGTACTATCTTGGGGATAGTGCGAGCCCGCCACCCTCCGACGATGGAGGTTCGGAGCCTCCACCAGACGACGGCTTTGGGTCAGGAGAAGACACGCCGCCATCGAATCTGTTTCCAGACGGTTCCTTGTTTTTCCCATATATTGCATTAGACACGGAGTGGAATACGACCTTGTACGTGATCAACCAGGATTCGAGTCAGGCACAATCCGGTGTGTTCAGGTCGTATGATGAGGATGGAACCTTGGTGAGTGAGACCGGACACATAACTATTGCCCCCAATGCAAGGTATGCACTCCCCATATTGGATCTGGCTGGTATGGCGGGAAATAGTGCTTATATGGTCTTTGTGCCGGATTCTGAATCTGCGAACTTTATTGGCTACGAAAGATTTTACAGTGGAGAGGAAGAGGGAGAAACCATACCTGCGGCCAAAGAAGGCTCTGCTTTGGTATTAGACATTCCCCATCTAGCCTCCAGTGCCAACTGGCGCACCCGCATTGTGCTCATAAACATAAAGCCAGATAAGAGGGCAGTGCAAATACAATTTGACAGTGGCGAAAGTGTCTATAGGGAGCTCAATTCAGGGCAGCAACTCTCCTTCTCGGTGAGAGAGCTTTTGGGCGGGGAACCTAGGCCAGATATTCATTCAGCAAGAATTTTTGCCTCCGGCCTGGTAGGTATAGCCCTTTTTACTAGTGTTAACGGAGATTATGACCTCTCGGGCATTCTGCTTGAAAATGATAAGGAGAAGGTGATCTGCTATCCCCACGTGGTGCTAAGTGAGAATTGGTATAGTGCGCTTGTTGCCTATACATATTCATCCTCGTGTGATCTGACCATAACCCCTTATTCTGCGCAGGGTGAGGCCTTCCCTGCCCTGTCAAAACATATATCCAGGTCCTCCAGGTTTGTGGGAACATTCAGTTCCCTGGGGCTGCCGGAAGGCACCGCATGGTTGAAGATAGAGGGCACCAAGGCACTTGCTGGATTTCAGCTCCTTGGGAGCAAGGAAGGTGGGCTAGCAGGATTTGATTGTACTACCATAAAGAAGAGGGCAGGAGCGATTCCAGGCCTAGATGGAGATGGTATAGCAGCATTGGGAATGGTTAACACAGAGGATTCTGAGGCCCATGTGACCCTAACGGCATTTCAGGACGATGGAGAGGTTCTGGCAACAAAGAGCATAAGTATTCCAGCCCATGCAAAGATAGCAGGGACTGTTATGGACCTTTTCGGTCAGGAGGTGGAAGGCGTTTCGTATGTAACATTCTCTTCGGATAGGGATCTTGTGGGTTTTCAAGTGGGGATCTCAGACACACTAGAAAGGGCCGATGCACTTCCAATTCTATGATGAAAAAGAGGGGGCCGGGGGAGCAATGCTCTCCCGGCATATAACCTTTCAACTCTTGTACTATTTTCAGTCGAGTTCCTAAACATGATTGGCCAAGATCCTTTTCAGCTCCATAGCCCTATGCCGAAATGTATGAGCCTCTAAGATTTTTTCCCGAGCCTTTTTCCCAGTGGCGCTTCTTTTTTCTACATCACTAACGAGGTCTTTTATTATGCGGCTCAGGTCATCTCTGTTCCTATAAATTGTCACAAGGCTGCCGAAAAGCTGTTCCAGGCCGGGCACATCGTTAGAAACCAGGCATGCACCACAAGACAGGGCCTCAAAGGTTCGGCTATTGATGCAGCCCCATGGTTTACACATGGGTGTGCAATCTTCCAGTACCAGCTTTGAGGAATTGTAGACCTTCGGGATTTTATTGTGAGCGATTGGGCCCTGATGGTACCGGGCGAGCCAAGATTTGCCGTCGGTAAGTCTTCCGTAGTACTTGAAGGTGAGACCAGAGGGGATAGAAAGGTGGTTAACGAGTTGCCTTTCGACATCAAAGATATTCCCCACAAAGCAGAGGTCGGATTCGTATTTGGGGACGGGAGGGCCTGGCCTGAAGATTTCGGGATCAGCAGCAAGCCTCAAGATCCCCGCACATTTGTTGGGGTGGGTGAATTTGGCGGCATATTCAAGGGCAATATCTGAAGTGGCAATGACAAGGTCATAGTGGTCAAACCATGGTTTTTCGCACCATTGTGGCACATATCCCCTTATCCATGCTACCGTAAGAGCATTGGAGAGCTTCTTTGCAGGCCTAGGATCGAATGTGTGTATCAAAGAAATAAGTATGGTTAAATTCTCAGGAATTCTATGCCAGAGATAGACAGGACGTTCAGGTATATAAATGACTTGGTAGCCGAGCTTTTCCATTTGGTCACCCAGCCCCTTTGCAGCAAAATAGTCTCCATAAATGGTGTTGGGACTGGCTTCTGTAATTATCATGCCAATGCTTTGAGAAGACAAGGTGGCAGAAAGGCTTTCCCGACGTCTAAGCCTGTCACTCAGTTCGTGCAGCCCTCTTCTAGATCTGATATATAGAGGATGTTCTGATACAATTCGTTTAAGGGCCTTGTATTTCCATCTCATCCTGGCGGTTTTGAGATCCCCCTTTATTTGATAAGTATTCCTATATATCCTAAACAGAGTGACTCATCAAGGGTAACTATTGCTGAGGCAAGTCGTCGGTGGAGTTAAGTACAATGTCCTTTGTTAATTAGGTGCGGATAAGCATCAAAAATTCCGGGGGAGGTAGGTGAGCGTTGATCAGTAGCTTGAAGAATTTCGTTGTCAGGGTCTCCAGTAGTAGGCAGCCCCTGTTCTTCCTGATAGAGAGGGATTTTAGAGCACGATATATGGGGTCCGCAGCGGGAGTGGTGTGGTCGGTTCTTCACCCACTGATGATGGTGGGTGTTTATACGCTGATATTTTCACTCGTTTTTGGCCGTAATATTGGGGATACCCCATTTGCCCTGTGGCTTTTTTGCGCTTTGCTGCCATGGACTACCTTTTCTGAAATCGTTAAGAGCTCGGCAGGAGTCATTGAGAGGTATAGGAATCTTGTAACGAAGACATCATTCTACCCAGAGGTACTGGTATTAGTAGTGGTCGGAACGGCCATCACAAACCATATCATCGGCCTGGGTGTGCTGCTTGCCCTACTTCTTGCGGTAAAGCACACGCTTGGCATTTTTTCCCTCACAATCCTCTTTTATCTAGTATGTTTGATATTGCTATCTCTGGGCATTGGATGGTTGGTATCATCAGTAAATGTATTTTTGAAGGATGTGGGACAGGCGATCGGAGTGGTACTCCAGTTGTGGTTTTACCTCACTCCAATAGTTTATCCTTCACGTATCATTCCCAGTAAATATCATTTTCTTCTGAGCTTCAATCCTATGTACTTTATCACTGAAGGGTACAGGAGGGCGCTCCTGTCAAACCATGGGGTGGTAAAGCTTGATTTCGCTGTCTTCCTGCTGGTTACTATCTGTTTCTTGATGATTGGGGGGTTTGTTTTTCGTAGGTTAAAGGCGCAGTTTACGGAGGTTCTCTAATGGGAGGCGAATCGGCAGAATACGCTGTGGTAGCTAGAGGGGTGTCTAAGGCCTATCGTCTTTATGGGCAACCAGTTAATCGGCTAAAAGAGGCCTTCACAGGTCGGATATACCACAAGGAATTTTGGGCATTAAAGGACGTATCGTTTTCGGTTAAAAAAGGTAGTACGGTTGGTATTCTCGGAGTAAATGGAAGCGGCAAGAGCACTCTGCTGAAAATAATATGCGGGTACCTACCAGCCACGAAGGGCGAGGTGGAAACACATGGGCGCATAGCCTCAATCCTCGAACTTGGTACCGGCTTCAATAGAGATTTCACTGGTAGACAAAATGCGATGTTATATGGAGGACTAATGGGCTTTTCCAAAGGAGAATTGGATTCTTGGCTTCCAAGGGTACAAGAGTTTGCAGATATAGGGCCTTTTTTTGAAAGGCCTCTCAGACTATATTCCAGCGGGATGTACGCCCGCTTGGCCTTTGCCTGCGCCATCAACACAAATCCAGATGTTCTTATCATAGATGAGGCCTTATCTGTGGGGGATATTGCCTTCCAGCATAAATGCATCAACCGGCTTAAGGAAATCCAGCAAAAAGGAGTGAGCATCCTGTTTGTTAGTCACAGTATGGGGGCGATCAAGAGCTTGTGCCAGGAGGCAGTCCTGCTGGATGGTGGCCGCTTAATAAGAAGCGGGAGTGCGGAGGATGTCGCCAATTACTACCATGCCATGCTTGCTGAAAGGGAGGCGAGGCAGAGCGGTGTGAAGACGAGATTAGTGAATAACAAAGGCGAATCCAGCAACCAAAACAGAACGGGCTCTGGTAGCTCGCGCACTGGATCAGGAGAAGTTCGCATTGATGAAGTTTTCATCTTGGATGCCGAGGGAAACCGTCTTCAGGCAGTCGAGTTC
>DQZA01000155.1 GCA_011042035.1 Desulfobacteraceae bacterium | reverse complement strand
GGCCGATCCAACACCATGGAACAGATCGAGGACGCAGCGCGACTGCTCATTTCGAGAATAAGGGAGATGAAAGATGACAGGAATTGATAAGGAAAAACCGGCACTGCTCATTATTGACATGGTCAAAGATAACTTCGACGAGGCCAAGGGCCTGCCCATTACCCCCTTGGCAAGGGCGATAATTCCCGCTATTAACCTGGCAATTGACGAGTTCAGGGCTAAAGGCTGGCCCATAGTTTTTTCAACTGATTCCTTTCATGCAGATGACTTCATCTTCACCGGCCGGATGAAACCCCATTCCCTGGCAGGTACCAAGGGGGCAGAGGTGATAGATGAATTGCACCGAGAACCGGAAGACTATTGGCTCCCTAAGCCCAGATTTTCAGCTTTTTTCAAGACAGGGCTGGAGAATTGGCTAAGGGATAAAGGGGTTACCCTTTGCGCAGTTTGCGGAATTGCAACCAATTTCTGCGTGCTCACCACGGCAATGGACTCCCTGTGCCATGATTTCAAGACGGTGATCCTCGAGGACTGCTGTGCCGCTAGTTCCAAGGAGATCCACGAGACTACATTGAGTATATACCGCAGAAATCCCCTTTATCCCCTGTTTCGGATTATGGGCAGCGAGGATTTTATCCGCTCTTTGCTTTGAGCTAAGGGCACGCCTATCTTTCAGCTAGAAAAGAAATCTCACCGTGTACTTCTGATCCGTATCCTCGTCTACTAGCTGAAGCCTTAGGCCACGGGCCTTCTTTGCCTCTGCTGGGAAGAATAGAAAACCATGAGCCAGGGTTCCCGGGCTAATGTCTTTATTTCTAAGGGACTTCATACGAAGATCCCCCACGATCACGCGGCGCGCCTCTCCTGAGCCGTAAGCCGAAAGGCCTCCTGCTGTGCCCCCTGCTGCAGCACCCACTGCTGCCCCTTTTCCAGCAGAAGAAAGGACATTATCGCCGGTTACTACTCCAATGGCAGCCCCTATAACTGCTCCTGCGGTACCTGCAAGAAAGCCTGAATAGGCCCCCTGCTTGAAGATATGCTTTGTCTCGGCATACTTTGATGCCCTATCGTAGGCAAGTTTCTTTTCCAGTATAGGCCATAGGTTGCCTTGGGCATCCTCGAGAAATGTCTGGCGCGGGTTAACCATTATGTGGTGAGGCCCCTGGTTGTCAAAGACGACCTGGACCGGCATGAGTCCTGCTGCCAAGATGTCAAACCCAAAGGCCTCCTTGGCTTCAATGGGGTTGTCATAGGCCTTGGCGGCCACCACCGCACCTGCTACCTTCCTTGCATTTGGGTATGCAGAAGGGGCCTTAAATGGCAAAGGTTTTGGTTTGTAAGTAGAACACGCTCCTGCAAAAAGGAACGCCACGATTACAAATGAAAAAAGTATTGTCTTTTTCACAGCTTTCCTCCTTAGGCGACTTTCTTGAATTTACCCTTTACCGCCCCACATACAGGACAATTCTCCGGTGGGCTGTCTTCAGCTATGTAACCACAAACCTGGCAAACGTAGTAGACCGTTTCCCTTTCAGAGAGCATGTCATTCATGGCCTTTTTGTATAGCTCTGCATGTCTGTCCTCCACGTCCCTTGATTGAGAAAAGGCCTTTTCAATGGGCTTCAATCCTTCTTCGACCGCGTCCTTAATTAGTTTGGGGTATTCATCCTCGTTGGCCGTAATCTCATTTTTAAAGGCAGTCTTCAGATTTTCCTCGGTCGAGCCGATTTTTCCGCGCATGAGCATAAGGTAGCGGCGGGCGTGAACCGATTCTGCATCTGAGACCGCCCTGAACAGCCGTGCGATCTGTGAATATCCTTCTGCCTGGGCCTTCTGGGCAAATGCTGCATTTCGGGCAGCAGCCTTTGACTCAGCGGCAAATGCTATGGCTAGGTTTTTTTCACCCTTAGAAGACATATATCCTTCCTTGCTAAGTTCAACTTGTATTATCTTATTACCTTATTTAAGACCTGATCCATAGCTTTTCAACTTTTTTCTGAATAGGAAGGAGGGATTGTTGCCCTGGACAGGTTCAACATTCCTTTCTGTTAGCCTTTTTGTCGAACGTCTTTATGTCTTATTACGTTTGTCATTTGGAAAATGTTTACAATGTACTCCATAAAAGAAACAAGAAGTAAGACCCCGGAGCTTTCTACTATCGGCATATCACCAGGTGGAGACCTCAGGGTATTTTTCAGATTGGCAACTAAGTGGTCCTGCCTACCTGTTCGAATGTCCGGCAGGCGAGGGGATAAGGCCTGTGGGCTAGGTCGCCAAGAAGCAGATGATAGGGGGCACGTACCTGCAGTGGCGGACGGCAGGATATAAGGATCTAAAGTCAAAAAAAGGACTTAAGCTTTTTGCCTAAGCCCTTGATTTTCGTGGTGGGCGTGGGAGGGATCGAACCCCCGACCAATTGATTAAGAGTCAACTGCTCTACCAGCTGAGCTACACGCCCATAAGATCCAAATTTTGCGATCTGTTACTTACTGGCGCGCCTGGCAGGACTCGAACCTGCGGCCTACGGGTTCGAAGCCCGGCGCTCTATCCAACTGAGCTACAGGCGCCTAAAATTAAGTAATAAATAGCAGCACCACGAGCAGTTGTCAATAGGTTTTTGAGAGAATTTCCTTGACATTCACCACCACCTTCCGTAAAAAGAATACTTTCGATCTTTTAAGGTGGTGTAAATGGCTATGAAAACATTTGTAGCAAAAGAATCCGAAGTTGACAAGAGATGGTATTTGGTGGATGCGAAGGGGAAGGTTCTGGGTAGGCTTGCCACCCAGATAGCAATGCGTCTTCGCGGTAAACACAAGCCCATATTTACCCCCCATGCCGATACTGGGGATTTCATCGTGGTGGTGAATGCCGACAAGGTTGTTCTCACGGGAAGTAAGTTGGATAATAAATGTTATTACCGCTATAGTGGGTACATGGGTGGGTTGAAAAAGCGTTCTGCCAAGAAATTGTTGGAGACTAAACCAGAGGAAATTTTGCGTCATGCGGTGAGGGGTATGCTACCGAAGAATAGCCTTGGCCGACGCCAACTTAAGAAGCTGAAAATTTACGCAGGTCCCGACCATCCTCATGAGGCACAAAAACCGCAGGAGTTGGAGATTTAAATGGCTCAACAACTTATTCACGCAGTAGGAAAAAGAAAGGCCGCCGTAGCGCGGGTTTGGATGAAACCCGGGTCTGGCAAGATAACAGTCAACAACCGCCCTATGGAAGAATACCTTGCCAGAGAAACTGATAGGATGATGATTATTGAACCTCTAAGAGTAACAGAGAAAGAGGGTCAATTCGATATTAAAGTTAACGTAAGGGGTGGGGGAATATCAGGGCAGGCCGGCGCCATACGCCACGGGATAAGCCGCGCCCTGGCGAGCCTTGATCCGGAGTTACGAGAGCCCTTGAAACGAGGTGGATTCTTGACCCGAGATCCGAGAATGAAAGAAAGGAAAAAATACGGTCAACGTGGCGCACGCGCGAGGTTCCAATACTCCAAGCGATAAGGCAAATACCCATAGATGTTTTCCAACTCGATTCTACCTTGATGAGAGTTTTATTAGAGCCCTGAACAGGGCTCTTTTTTTCTTCTAGGAAGCAGCGCCAAGAGGATCCAACCACTCTGGTACCATTTCAGGAGGTGAAGAACTTGCCCCACCGCAATATCAAGCTTGTGGTGGCCTACGAAGGCACCAAATACCACGGCTGGCAAAGACAGGTGGGCCAGGGGAGCATCCAGGAAGTACTCGAGCAGTCTGTGAGTAAGATCGTCTGCCACAGGGTTAAGATTATCGGGGCTGGCAGGACAGACTCGGGCGTGCACGCGCTGGGCCAGGTTTGCAATTTCACCACGCGCTCCTCTGTACCATTGGAGGGACTGAGGAAGGGCCTTAATTCAATTTTGCCAAAAGATATCCAGGTCCTCAAAGCAGATGAGGTCTCCCATGACTTTCACTCCCGTTACAGCGCGAAGGGCAAAATCTATGCGTATAGAATTCTAAATGCTTTGGAGCCCGATATTTTTGCCCAAAGATATGAGTGGCACATTCCCATACCCCTTGATACCGAGGCAATGGCCCAGTGTCTTTCGTTGATAAAGGGAAAGCACGACTTTTCGGCCTTTCGCTCATCTGGTAGCGGGAACCGCAATCCCGTGAGAACGGTTTTTCGAGCCGAGCTGGCGCGTGGGGCAAACCCATCGCGGCTTATCATGCTTTTTGAGGCAGATGGCTTCCTGCGCCACATGGTGCGGAATATCGTGGGAACTGTTGTGGCCGCAGGCCTGGGTAAGATCAGCGTGAGGGATTTTGACGATATAATGGAGTCAAGGGCAAGAGAAAGGGCGGGAGTAAAGGCTCCACCAAACGGACTTTTTCTGGTGAAGGTGATCTATTGACACTGTTTTTTAGGCCTTGTCGTCAGTGATGGATTCGCGCACCGTCTCAAATACTTGCTTCCATGCCTCGTTAAAGGAATTCAATGAAAGCCTTCCCACCTCAATGAATTTTATGACGATTTCCTTGGCCACTTTCACGGCAACTTCATCTTCTTTTTTCATTCATCATCTCCATCGTGCAAGCAGGGCTTCAGGTTGAGGCTTACTATGCCAGGTCAAAGTGACCACAATTCTTCAAAAAAGCCTTACGCCTCGCGCCCTACGCCCGGGGGTATTTTTGCCCCCGCTGAATGGAAGAAGGCCAAAGGTTTTCAGCGGGGAGCAAGCTGGAAAAAACCCTTTTGGAGCCCTCTCCAGCTCTCAAGCAGATTAGCAGTCACCTGGCATAAAATCAATTTAATTTACCAGACCCCGGGTATCAGCACTCCACACGAAGGGCAGGTATTGTTCTTGATCCTGTTGTTTCTCACATAGAAGCCAAGGCGGTCTATAAGCAATTCGCCGCAATTATGACATTTTGTATGCTCCCCTTCATCGCCTGGCAAATTCCCGGTATAGACGTAACGGAGGCCCATCTCATAGCCAATGTCCCTTGCCATCCTTACGGTACGTGGCGGTGTGGGTGGTGCATCGGTAAGCCTGTAAGTTGGGTGAAAACGGCTTACATGCCAGGGGATGTCCTGGTCAAGATCAGCAAGGAACCGGGCAATTTCCCGTAGTTCCTCAGGAGAGTCATTCTTTCCGGGTATTAGCAGGGTGGTAACCTCTATCCATATCCCCTGTTTTTTCATAG
>DQZA01000240.1 GCA_011042035.1 Desulfobacteraceae bacterium | reverse complement strand
TCTTAGAATATATTTGGCTCCACATGCTCCCCAAAGGCGTCTCGGAAGACATTGGCCATCTCACCTACCGTTGCATAGCACTTGCAACACTCCACCAAATAGGGCATGACGTTTTCCGTTCCCCTGGCCGCCTTTTCCAGCGCCTTCAAGGATTCTTTGACGGCTTTATTGTCCCTTGTCCTGCGTAGTTCTTTTAGTCGCTCTATCTGCTGGCGGGCCCATTCTTCATTATATTCGTGAAGCTCCACTTCCATGTCCACGCCTTCGGTGTATTTATTAACACCTACCTTTATCACCTTTCCCTCTTGCAGCTTCTTCTCATACTCATACGCCTGCCGTGCCACCTCCCTCTGCACATAACCTGATGAGACGGCCGCAATCATACCACCTATCTTCTCCACCTTTTCCATCTCTTCGAGAATCTTTTCTTCCATCTCCTTTGTTAGTGTCTCCATGAAATAGGAACCAGCAAGGGGATCAACAGTATCCCGAAGTCCTATCTCATCCATCAATATCTGGAATGTCCTGAGTGAAAGAAGCGCAGCCCGTTTGGTAGGTATTGTGTATGCTTCATCAAAAGAACAGAGGGCTGTGGTTTGGGCCCCTGAAAGAGCAGCGGTCAAGGCATAGTACGCACCCCTTATGATGTTATTTTCAGGCTGCTGTTTTGTCATTCCCGAGCCCCCTCCACCAAAAATCCCGCGGAGGAAAAGGGCCCGCTTATTTTGCACATTGTATCGTTCCCTCAGGAGCTTGGCCCAGAGTTTTCGAGCTGCCCTGAATTTGGCCACGTTCTCCCACAAGTTTCCATATATATTGAGATTAAATGAAAACCGCCCCACAAAATCTTCTGCCTTGTAACCCCTCGCCACAACGTTATCTATGTAGGCAAAGGCTATCTCGAATGCATAGGCAATTTCCTGGGCAGGAGTACAACCTGACTCACGAATATGGTATCCACATACTGATACAGGGTTACATCTAGGCAGTTCCTTCATGGAGTACTCAATTGTGTCCCCTATAAGCCTAACTGAGGGCTCCACGGGATATATCCATGCGCCCCTCCCCACCATCTCCTTAAGAATGTCATTCTGTGGCGTAGCTGAAATCACCTTCTTGTCATAGCCAAATTTCTCGGCTACTGACTGATACATGGCAAGCATCACAGAGGCTACCGCGTTTATGGTCAGCCCACTTCCTATCTTGTCCAGCTCTATGTCCTTAAAGGCGATTTCAAAGTCCCTCAGGGAATCAACCGCCATTCCCACGCGGCCCACTTCTCCCTCTGCCATGGGATCATCAGAGTCATAACCCATTTGAGTGGGCAGATCAAATGCCACATTCAAGCCCGTCTGGCCATGGGAAATCATTAACTTGAATCGCTCATTCGTCTCCTCAGGGGTTCCAAAACCGGTATACTGACGTGTGGTCCAATTACGGCTTCTGTAACCAAGAGGGTAAAGGGCCCGGGTAAAAGGGAATTCACCTGGATCACCCAGATCCTTTTCATAGTCGAAGCCAATCCTTTCAAGATCCTCCGGCGTATACACCGGCTTAACCTCGATGCCAGATTGCAGGATAACCTCCTTAATGGCATCCTTTTCATCCTTTATATATGTTGCTACTCCCATGGCTATCTCCTTTTTCCCCTATTTTTTTACTTTATCTTGGATAAATTTAACTATATCCTTGAAATAGCTCCCACCAGGAAAAATCCCATCCACACCCATCTCTTCGAGCACGCGAATATCCCTGCTTGGAATGACCCCTCCAACTACAATGAGCTTATCCTCAATTCCTTTTTCTTTCATAAGGCCCATGAGTTTTCTGCAAATGGGAATATGAGCACCTGACATGATGGAAAGACCAATTACGTCTACGTCCTCCTGAATAGCCTGGTTAGCTATACTGGGAACCGTCTGATGAAGCCCGGTATAAATCACCTCCATTCCCGCCTCACGCAGGGCGTGTGCCACAACTTTCGCCCCACGATCATGGCCATCTAGACCTGGCTTGGCCAGCAATACCCTTATTTTTCTCTCAGCCATTTTCCATCTCTCCTTCCTGCTTCCTTGAACCGAATGCCCAATGCCTAACGCCTAAAGCCTAATGCCTGACCCTTAGCTTATCTCCCCTTTATCAAACTGCCTAAGCACAACTTCCTTACCCCTCAGAATATGCTCTTTGACAAGGACCTCCACGTTCTCGGCATCCCGTTTCCCAATATATTTCAACATCGCCTTGTGGTCTTCATTGCTACGCCTTGCCATTTCCTTCACTCTTAGAATAACTCTCCGATAGCGATAAATTTGATCCCTAAGATCATTTATCATTTTGATTAGCTTAGGGCTCCGGCTCAGCATGTATAGTAAGTCGTGAAATTCCGTATTTATTATAAATAACGCCTCAATATCGCCCCTGTCCATGTGCTCTTGATACTCCTGAATTTTTGTCTCAAGTGAGGCAAGATCATCGTCAGTGTGGCGAAGTGCAGCGAGCCTCGCTGCGTAGCTTTCTAAAGCCGCCCTGATACCGAATGTTTCCTCCACATCCTCCCTGCTCAGCCCTGACACAAAAAAACCGCTGTTTGGCAGGTGTCTGATCCATCCCTCTCTTTCCAATTTGTGAAAGGCCTCGCGCACTGGCGTTCGGCTGATTTTCATAACCTGGGCGATACGGCTTTCTGCTATCCTCTGGCCAGGGGACAGCTTTCCGTTAATTATTGCTCCCTTGAGCTCTTCATAAACAAACTGGCCAAGGGGCTTTTTCTCTGGGGCTTTCTTAAAAAGGTCCACGCAGCCCTCCTGAGGCCTCAACGTCAACCTCGTTCCTACAGACCTGCCCATCTAGCAATATTAGTCAAGAGGATTTCGTGAGTACCTCCACCATAGAGCAAAAATCTATTGTCTCTATAGTACCGCTGCGCACTATACTCCATGGAGTAACCATATGCTCCAAAGATCCGCGTAACTTCATCGCCCGCCAGACACGCAGCCTCTGTAGCAAAGTACTTGGCCATTGAAGCCTCTTTCAAACATGAAACGTTATTGTCAATCATCTTAGTAGCCTTGTAGGTTAGTAGCTTTGAAGCCTCAAGGTTGGTTGCCATCTGCCCTATCTTAGCTTGGATCAACTGGTACTTGCCAATAGGTCTTCCAAACTGGACCCTCTCATGGGCATAGCGAATGGAATCAGCCAAAGCCGCCCTTTGAAGCCCAATGGCAAGGGCGGCAGTCATGGTCCTGATCTCCGCAAGGATTGAAAGCAGATTGTTGAGCCCTTGCCCTTCCCCACCTAGTCTATAATGGTGAGGGATTTTGACATTTGTCAAAGCGAGTTCTGAGAGTTGAGAGGTCCTTGTGCCCAGAAGATCAAAAGGCTTGCTCACTGATACACCAGGCGTATCTCTGGGGATGAAGAAGAAATTTAGCCCTCTGAGCTTCTTGGCCGGGTCAGTCTGGCAAAGCACCGTGTAAAAATCTGCTACCGGCCCATTGGTAACCCACGTTTTCATCCCATTTATTATAAAACCATCTTCTGTCTCGGTTGCCAGAGTGTTTACGTTTGCAAGATCAGATCCTGCTTCAGGCTCAGTAAGGCAGAAACAGGCGACTTTTTCCCCACGCATTGCAGGGAGGAAGTATTTTTCATGCATTTCTTCAGTTCCATAATGGAAGAGAAAATTCGTCCCCATAAGACACTGCATTGCGGTAATGGCAGCAACGCTCATGAGGCCCCTGGCCAATTCCTCGCAAATAATACAGTAAAGGGTTGTATTACCTCCGCTACCTCCTTTGTTCTTGGGATATCTGATCCCAAAGACCTTCATTTTCCCTATCTTCTGAAACATCTCCATGGGAAATTCGCCCTTTTCATCAATTTCCTGGGCCCTTGGTATCAGCTCGGTATCCACGAATTTTGCCATGGTTTTTCTAATCAACTCTTCTGGATTCGACCTTAACATGCGTTCCTCCACCTCTACTGTTGCTCTTTCAATCGACTTATCATTTCGGGAATGACTTCATGCAGATCCCCCACAATTCCCCAATCCGAAACCTGAAAGATAGGGGCCCTGGCGTCTTTGTTCACAGCAATGATATATCTTGAATTCATCATTCCAGCCCTGTGCTGAATCGCTCCTGAAATCCCACAGGCAATATATAGCTCAGGCCTTACTGTTTGCCCTGTCTGGCCTATTTGGCGCTCTTGAGGTATCCATCCCTCCTCAACTGCCACCCGGGTACCTGCCACTTCTCCTCCTAGCAGCTCAGCAAGTTCTTCCAGCTTTTTGAAACCCTGGGCATCTCCTACTCCCCGACCTCCTGCCACAATTACCTTGGCCTGTGCCAGGTCAACCCGTTTCTTGTCCTCCCTCACTGACTCCAGGATCTTTGTTTGAAGACCCTTGGGAGATAGCTGGACTTCATGTTTAATGATCTGGCCATTCACTGGTTTTTTCTTCGCCTCCATTACACCGGGCCGCACTGTGGCCATCTGAGGTCTTGAGTAACGATTCGCAATGGTGGCCATAACATTTCCGCCAAAGGCGGGCCTGGTCTGCAGCAGAATCTTTTCATCTGGATCGATACTCAGCTCAGTACAATCAGCGGTAAGTCCCACACCAACCCGTCTTGACACCCGGGGAGCCAGGTCCCGACCTATATGGGTAGCTCCCATGAGTAAGATATTTGGCTTATACTGCCTTACCAAGCTCTCTATGACATCGGTGTATGTTACGGTCCTGAAGTTTTCCAGTTCAGGATGATCAGCAAGATATATCTTTTCCGCCCCGTACTCGGCCAGTTGATCGCACAGACCAGAGACATTGTGCCCAAGCAGCACAGCAGCCACCTCTTGGCCGAGATCAGCAGCCAATTCCTGGGCCTTGCCCAGGAGCTCCAAGGAAACACGTTTCAGGTCTCCACCTCGCTGCTCCGCAAAAACCCAGACGCCTTTGCGGTCACTAAAGTCAGGAATTTCCTTTGGTTTTACATCTGTCTTGATTGCCTGTTGCTTGCACACCTCGATACAAGCACCGCATGAAGTACAGCGGTCGGTTACGCGTGCCACATTATCCTCGAACTCCATTGCCCCATAAGGGCATGCACGAATGCAGCGTTTACATCCATTACACAAATCAACTTCAACCCATACTGCCATACCTATATCTCCTTTGTGTATTAGGCACTAGGCTTTAGGCTTT
>DQZA01000200.1 GCA_011042035.1 Desulfobacteraceae bacterium | reverse complement strand
ACTGAAAAGGTGGGAAGTTCGTAGTCACAAATACCTTAACCCTCGGCCTTTTTCTTAAGTGCTGCAAGTACCTTTTCAGGGGTAATGGGTAATGATCGAATCCGCACTCCTATGGCATCATAGATGGCATTGGCAATAGCTGGCGCGGTTGGGACAAGACCCGGTTCCCCGACCCCTTTGGCCCCAAAAGGACCCTCCTCATCAATCGTTTCTATACACTCTATATCTATAGGAAAGTCTATATCAGGTGCCGAGAATATCTTATAGTCCAGAAAATTTGGATTCAAATTTCTCCCTTTGTCAGTCTTATATTCCTCGCAAAGGGCATAGCCGAGGCCTTGAACAATCCCGCCATAAATCTGGCCCTTGATAGTCTGCTGACTCAACACTCTACCTACATCGTGTGCAGCAGCAAAGTGAAGGACCTTCACTTTTCCTGTTTCTAGATCCACCTCCACTTCCGCGCCCTGCGTTCCAAATATGTACGTTGCAGACATGTTACCCCTGCATGTCTTAGGGTCCAGCATCTCATTGCATGGGTCATAAAATGCATCGGCAACAACCATGGTGCCATCTTGCTTGAAATGAGCGGCTCTCAGGATCTCTTCCAGTGTCACCCTCAACAACGGGTTGTCAGGTTCTTCCTTGAGGAATATGTAGTTTTCCTTCATGTCAAACTCGGACGGGTCCAGTACTCTTTCATAATCCAGATCGGGTATTTCAAAGTTTGGATCCTTTTTCTTTCTCTTCTCCAGATCCTTTTTGACCCTGCGCATGAAGTGCTCAGAGGCCAATTCAAACACCTTTTGTCTTGCCTTCTGTGCTGCCATGATGGCGGCATTGCCTGCTGTAAATGCGCCTCGGCTGGCGTGAGTGCCGACATCCCATGGGCACGTGGCCGTATCCCCGGTCACAACCGTAACCTTATCCGGCGTAACCCCCAGGGCCTCAGCCGCAACAAGGCTAAGGGCTGCATTGAAGCCCTGTCCCATCTCCACTCCACCTGCTATGACGGAAACATTTCCAAAGTCATCAAGCTTCATGATAACACCAGTTCCGTCCGAGCGATACACGCGCCCGGACCCTCCAACATGGAACAGGGAGGCCATGCCTACCCCGCGAGCCACCTTTCTCTGCTTTCCTCGCTTTTCCTTCCAGTTCAATTTTTCTGCTACACTTTCAAGGCATTCCTTGTGTCCGCATGTGGAGATATGTAGCCCCATGGGGGTAATATCATTAGGAACATTTCGGTTCATCATCCTAAATTCAAATGGGTCTATCCCTGCTTGCTCAGCTAGATCATCTAGGTTGCTCTCTATTGCCCATGTTGCCTGGGGATTTCCATACCCCCGCATGGCCTGGCAAAACGTATTATTAGTGTAAACAATTGTGGTTTCGTAATGAACATTGGGCACTCGGTACATGGAAGAAACGGGGAGCATCATGACACTCGGGGTAGTGGCACCCCATGATGTATATGCCCCATTATCAAGCACCATCTTTATCTCCCTGAAAACCAACTTGCCGTTTTCATCACATCCCTGAACAATGTCGGTCTTAGTAGGTTGCCTGGGCGAGAGGCTGATAAACTCTTCCTCTCTCGTAAGCACTATCTTTACTGGTCTGCCTGTCTTGTAAGCCAAAAGGATCGCAATATATTCATAGGCGTGCGTATCAAGCCCTGTTCCAAATGATCCACCCAAAGTTGGAACAATAACGCGGGTGTTCTTTCCCTTTAACCCCATGGCCGCTAGCGCCCCATTGAAATCGTTCTGGGCAAGGAATGGGATTTGCGTCTTTGTATAAATGGTAAGGTTATTTTGGAGGTCAAATTCAGCAATGCAGCCCGCCGTACCCATACAAGATTGCTGAATAAGAGGGGTCTCATAGTGTCCCTCGGCAATGTAGGCTGCCTTCCTCTTTGCTTCTTCCACGTCTCCCGATACGAACCGCCACGGGACCGGGACAACATTATCCTTTCGAGGTCTTCCCCTTGGGTCCTCTTCATGAATCAGCGGAGCATCTTCCCGTAAGGCCTCTTCAGGGGTAAATACACCAGGAAGCTCTTCATATTCCACTTTGATAAGCTCAATTGCTTCCTCGGCTATTTCCGGATCTGTTGCCGCCACAGCCGCCACTTCGTCCCTGAACTGTCGCACCTTTCCCTTTTTAAGGGCAAAATTGTCGCGAATAAATCCAATACGAATTTCTGGGGTATTGTACCCGGTGATCACAGCTCGAACGCCAGGGAGTTTCTCTGCCTTGGAAGTGTCAATATTCTTGATCCTGGCATGGGCATACTCACTGTACTTAATCTTGCCGTATAGCATGCCAGGCCTTTTGAGGTCATGGATGTAAAGTGCCCTTCCTGCCACCTTGTCCGGTGCATCAGGCCTTGGGCTATTGGATCCTACAAAACGTAATTGACTCATTCCGTCCTCCTTAATTCATTTCCGAATATCCAGGCCACTTCTTTGCTTACATCAGCTCTCCGGCCTTTTTTATTGACTCAATTATCTGAACGTAGCCCGTACATCTGCACAGGTTTCCAGATATGGCCCTCTTAATATCCTCGTCAGAAGGATTCTTTTTTCCCTTTAGCAAGGCCACAGAGGACATGATCATGCCGGGTGTACAGAAGCCACACTGCACACCACCGTTTTCCACAAAGGCCTTTTGCATGGGGTGTAACTTGTTGCCTTCACCTAGCAACCCTTCCACTGTAACAACATCCTTGCCATCAACTTCAAAGGCAGGATACAGGCACGAATCTACATTGTACCCATCTACCAGGACCGTGCAGGCCCCGCACTCTCCTTGTCCACAACCTTCCTTCGGTCCTGTCAATTCAAACTGTTCGCGCAGCACTTCTAAAAGCATCTTATGTGACTCCACCTCTGCGGTCACCTTATTCCCATTTAATGTAAACTTCAGCACTTTCTTCATTAGCTAACCTCCGAACATCTATGCTTGTGCCATGGTAAGTGCATCGCGGATCGCCCTTTTAACCAGCACTCCTGACACCTCCCTGCGGTACTCTGCAGTGGAACGCACGTCACTAATAGGGTTTACCGCTTCACATACCATTTTCCGAACCTCTTCTAAGAGGCCCTCATCTATCTTCTCCCCCTCTACCTTTTCCTCAATGCTCTTCAGTCGGAGGGGGACCGGCGCCACTGCGCCTACCGCCAGCCTGCAGTGTTTGCACACGCCGTTTTCCATGGTCACAAGGGCAGCAGCATTGGCTATCGCAATATCCTGGCTAACACGCCCGATCTTTAAAAATGCCGTCCCTGTCTTGGCGGGAAGTTCAGGTATAACTATGCGCGTCATGATTTCTTCTCTTTCTTTTGACGTTTCGCCGGGACCGGTGAAAAAATCTTCTAGTGCCATGGTTCTTGTCCCCCCTGGCCCCTCAAGTTGAACTTGAGCTTCCATCACCAATAAGGGGGGCGCTGAATCTGCCGAAGGCGCCGCATTGCAAAGATTGCCACCCACGGTTGCTACATTGCGTATTTGGGGATTTGCCAGCACAGACACTGCTTGGTGCAAAGCCGTGTACCTCTTTAACAGCGATTCATTTCTCTCCATTTCTCTGAAAAGGGTTCCGGCACCCAGCGCCAGGCCGCCGTTTTCTTTGAGTCCCTGAAGTTCTTCAACACCCCTCAGGGATATGAGTGCCTCGGGCTGGATCATCTTTTGCTTGATCCGCACGATGACGTCCGTGCCCCCAGCAACGTACAAGGCCTCTCCCTTTAACTTCTCCATCAATTTGTAAGCCTCTTTGAGGTTTTGTGGTTGGTAATAATCAAATTTTTTCATAGATACAACTCCTATAAACCTCCGCTAGAATTGTTGCCCCACGGTACCCAATAAGCCCCTATTCCAAGATTCCATTATTCCACCGGCTACTCCCTATTATCAAAAACCCTTTTGCTTTTCCTCTCAGACCTGGGAAGAGAACCATAATCCACTACTTCTATTAAGGCGCTTACTAAAATCTGCTTTTTTATTTCCTCCTCTATTTTTCTCCTCAATTCCCTGTCCTTACTCTTACTTACCCCATGTTCTCTTTCCACCTTGATGGTCATGTAGTCTTTCCCGTCTGCCGCTCTGTCCAGAATGATTTGGTACTCGCTACCAATGCCTTCAATACCGGACAGAACATGATCAATCTGCCCAGGATAAATATTCACAGCTCGAAATATTATCATGTCATCCGAACGGCCCAAAATTCGATCATGGCGAGGAAGGATGCTACCGCAAGCGCACTGACCAGGGATAAGCCTTGTCAGATCTCTTGTCCTATAACGAATGAGGGGGACAGCTTCTTTCCTAAGGGTAGTCACAACCATCTCCCCGGTCTCCCCTTCTGGCACTTCTTCCAGGGTTTCCGGATCTAGGATCTCCAAAATATAATAGTCAGCCCAATAATGGATTCCCGTGTGATACGTACAATCCAGCCCCGTACCAGGGCCATATAGCTCTGTCATCCCAGGAATATCAAACAAATGCTCAAGCCCTAACAACTCCTTGATCCTCTTTCTCATTGCATCGCTTGAGCGCTCTGAGCCAAATATCATTTTTTTCAGGTTTATCTTATCCCTCAATCCTCTCTTGTTGACCTCCTCGGCCATCAGCAGACCCATTGATGCTGTGCAGCACATCACAGTGCTCTGAAAATCCACCAGGAACTGGCACTGCATATCCAGGTTGCCTGGCCCCGCGGGAATGGCCATGGCCCCGAATCTTTCACAACCCAATTGGAAACCAACGCCGGCCGTCCACACCCCGTAACCCACTGCAATTTGAACTCGGTCCTCCTTGCTCAGGCCTGCCATCTCATAGCAGCGTGCAAAAAAGTGGGCCCAGTCATCGATGTCCTTCTGGGTGTAACACAAGACCTTTCTCCTCCCTGTAGTGCCCGACGAGGCATGAATCCGTACCACCTTCTCGAAAGGTACAGACAAAAGGGGGAAGGGGTAGCCTTCCTGCAAATCCTGCGCTGTTGTAAAAGGAAGCTTCTTGATATCATCAAGGGTCCTTATATTGTCTGGGGTCACGCCTGCCTCCTCAAGTTTGCTGCGATAGACTGGCGATCCCTCATAACCATGCTTCACCGTCCATTTGAGGCCTTCCAATTGCAACTTTTTGATCTCTTCCATAGAAGTAAATGCGGGCATAAACGTCTCTGTCATATGTGTCTTCACCTCACTGTTATATTTATTATTT
>DQZA01000030.1 GCA_011042035.1 Desulfobacteraceae bacterium | reverse complement strand
GCATCTTCAACGCTCTTGACAAAGGCTTCATCGGTTCCTGGCACGGCAAGTGAGCCCTTCTTCCACGTTGTGAAATCTCCCTGGACATCCACAACGATGACACCGGTCTTACCTGATTGCGCCACTGCCCCGGCTTGATTACCAAGGCAAAAAACCGCGGCCATTATCCCTATGACCATTGCATATGTCACCTCCTTTTAAGATAGCCCCATTAAAGTTTCCTCTCACCCATATCCCATACGCCTTATACCCTGGGCCTCTGTGTTTCACACCGCCAAATACATCTCGCAGACATCACCAGTAAGGCCCGCCATGGTACTTTCGTGGCAAACCCTGCCATGATCTATGATGAACACCCTATCGCAAATCCTCCTGGCAAAATTAAGGTTTTGCTCTGCCAGTAAAACTGCCACTTTGTTTTCCTTGAGATTTCTTATGGTATTCGCCAGTTGGTCCACAATCACAGGAGCAAGCCCCTCAGACGGCTCATCCAGTATAATCATCTCAGGGTTTCCCATGAGCGTACGGGCAATGGTAAGCATTTGTTGCTCGCCACCGCTTATCTGTCCTCCAAGGTGCTTGCCTAAGCCTCGCAAGTTAGGGAAAAGTTCAAAAAGCCGTTCAGACGTCCAGGGCTCAAAGCCCTCCCTGGGTAGCCTCCTCCCCACTTCCAGATTTTCCATAACCGTTAGTCCCGTGAATATCCTCCGGTCTTCGGGCACATAGCCAAGGCCCATTGAGCAAACTTTGTAAGGAGGCAAGCCCGTGATCTCTTCTCCCTTAAAGTAAATGCTCCCGCTCTTGGGAACCACGAGCCCGATTATGCTCTTGAAGGTTGTGCTTTTTCCCACTCCATTTCTGCCCAGCAGGACAGCTACCTCTCCCCTGGACATTGCCAGTGACATATCAAATAGGATTTGGGCTTTACCATAAAAGGTATTTACGTCTTTTAAGCTGAGTATGTGTCGGTCTTGCCTATTTTCCATTGGAATCAAGATTGCAATCCCATTATGTACCTGTTGCACAAGAGCCTAGGTATATCTCTTTCACTTCTTCATTGTCTCTGACTTCTGTCGGGGTTCCACGGGCGATCAATTTCCCATAATTCAGCACAATTATGAAATCAGCATGGGAAAAGACCACATCCATGTCATGCTCGGTGAATAAGACCCCGATATTACGATCCTTTGCTATTCTAGCAGTCAGCTCCATAAGCTTCAGACGTTCCTTCAGTCCCATACCTGCCGTTGGCTCATCCATCAACAGCAGTTTCGGGTTATTGGCAAGGGCCATGGCCAACTCCACTCGCTTGAGATCACCATATGCCAGGATCCCGCAGGGTCTATCCCATTGCTCTTCCACACCCACCAACTTGAGCAATTCCATGGCCTCATCCCTATATAAATTGCTAACCTTTTTCGTCATGGAATTGAGTTTTCGGTGGCTTGATATGAATACCATCTGTACATTTTCGACAACTGTCATTGAGAGAAAGGTGGAAGCCACCTGAAAGGTCCTTCCAACCCCCAGCCTCCACACATGCCTTGGCTTCATGCCGGTTATATCTTTTCCAAGGATCCTGATTTTTCCCCTATCAGGTCTTAGCTGGCCATTGATAAGATTAAAACAAGTGGATTTTCCTGCACCATTGGGACCTATCATGGCCAGAAGGTGGCCTTCTTGGAGATCAAAACTGACCCCATCAACCGCCGTCACCCCACCAAATGATTTATGTAATTCTATTACTTCCAGTAATACACCCATTAACCACGGTCCATATGCCTCATTTGTTTACAGAAAAGGTCCCTTCGAATCTTCTACCAAAATACCCTGCAATACCCTGGGGAAAGGCCATAACCAATAGGATATAGATGCCACCCAAAATCAAGCGCCACGGCTGTATCTGCAAGCCCCATTTGTAGAAAGGTATTTGTGAAATTTGATGTTCAAGCCAGATAAAAACAGTGGAGCCCACCAGCGGGCCTGACATTGAGTGGACGCCCCCAAGTAACACACTTAACAGTATGTCGAATGAGCGGGATATGGACATTTCAGTGGGAAACACGCTCCCCTTTGAAAAGACATAGATTCCCCCGGCAAGACCCGCGAATACCCCTGCTACTGCAAAGGAGAACCACTGCTGACGCTTTACGTTGATACCAATGGAATCGGGTCTCAGATGGGAATCGCGGCAGGCCCTCATGGTATAGCCAAAGGGGGTAAACAGCAGATATCGCAGGATCATTATCCCACCAATGCTGACCAACAGGGTAAGATAATAAAAGACAACCTCGTTACTTGCCCACTTCGCAGGCCAAATCCCCAGGATTCCATCGTCCCCTCCGGTGAAACCACTCCACTGAAAAACAATCGACCAGCATATCTGGGCAAAGGCCAGGGTAAGCATGGCAAGATATACCCCGGACAGACGCACACAAAACCATCCTATGATAAGGGCAAGTAGTCCCATGCAGAGGGGCGCTAGAGCAATTGCCAGTTCCATCGGTGAATTAGTATAGTGCACCAAGAGGGCTGCTGCATAGGCCCCGCCGCCAAAGAACGCAGCGTGGCCAAAGGAGACCATACCCCCGGGGCCCATCATGAAAAACAGGCTCATGCACGCCAGGGCAAAAATGGCAATCTCACCAAACAGAACCAGTTGAAAACTACCGGCAAAAAAGGGAAGCAAAATGAGGACCACAAGAACCCCAAGTCCCACCAACCTGAACTTCAAAGGGGCGGGCCTCAAGGGAGATTCCACAAGCTCCGGCGGCAGGTGCTCTTCTGCCTCAGGTTTTCCCAGAAGTCCGTATGGCCTTACTATCAGGACCACCGCCATGACAAGGAACATCATGACCAAGGTGCTCTGGGGCAATACCAGGACTCCAAAAGATGACAACTCGCCAATAAGAACGGATGCCAGAAAAGCGCCCCCGATACTTCCCATGCCCCCCACAACCACAATGACAAATGCGGTAGCAATTACATTGAGGTCCATCAACAAGTCCGCGCCGCCCTTAGGGAGCTGGATTGCCCCTCCAAGCCCTGCAAGACAGGAGCCCAGGAAAAACACGCTGCTAAAAAGCCATTTCTGGTTAACACCCAGGGCAGCAAGCATGTCTCGATCTTCAGTTGCTGCCCTGATGAGTATTCCCCACCTCGTCTTGTTCAACAGCAACCACAACCCGATCAGGATCAGGGGCGCCACGACGATCAGTGCAATGTCATACTGGGGAATCAAGGCCCCCATGATATTGTAGCTCCCGTCAAGCCCCGGCGCCCTTGGCCCAATCTTATCTTCTGCCCCAAACAGCCAAAGAGAAAGGTCAGCAATAACAAGCAGCACTGCAAATGTGGCCATGAGCATGAAAAGTTCAGGGGCCTTGTAAAGTCTTCTCATGAGGAGGATTTCAATTATGACTCCCAACACCCCCACTGCGAGGGCCGCTATGATAATACCTGACCAAAAGGTAAAAATCCCCTTTGGGAGGAACGAGACAACAAAGTAGGCCACGTAGGCCCCTACCATGTAAAAGGAACCATGGGCCATATTCACCACACGGCTCACGCCGAATATGAGCGACAGCCCTGCTGCTACGAAAAACAGCGATGCTGCGTCTGAAAGCCCGGTTAAGAATTGAACTATGAAAGCGCCCAAGGTTTGACCTGCCTCAAATCCAAGGGCCAGGGTCAGACGTTCGACCCCGGCCCCAAGACTACATTAGCCTTGTGGTCTTAACTTCCTCACCTCTTCGTCACTTGGCAGAAAGTCTTTCCCGTCCATATATTTCCAATTGACCATAACCCCTTTTCCATTGCGGAGAGCGGTGTACCCTACAAAGGCTCCCATGGTGGATTGATGGTCAATCTTTCGGAAGGTAATAGGGCCAAACGGCGAGTCAAAGGTCAGCCCCTCCATGGCATCCACCATCTTTTCCGTATCTGTGCACCCAGCCTTTTTGAGCATATGTGCCACAGCCCACATGGTGTTGTACCCTACCACCGAGCCGGTCCGTGGGTAATCATGGTATTTGGCCTGGTAGGCCTTGAGGAACCTGGTGTGGGCAGGTGTTTTTATGTCATACCAAGGGTAACCCGTTACAAGCCAGCCCTCCGGGGCCTCATCTTTGAGGGGATCAAGGTACTCCGGTTCACCACTCAATAGGCTCACTATAAAACGGCCTTTAAAGAATCCCCTCAGTTTGCCTTCCCTAACAAACTTGGCAAGGTCACTTCCAAAAGTAACATTGTACACCGCCTCTGGCTTAGCCCTGGACAGCGCTTCAATTTCAGACCCTGCATTTATCTTAAAAAGGGCAGGCCATTGCTCGGCAACGAACTGTACATCGGGTCTTTTGGTCTTAAGCACTTTCTCAAAGGACTTTACCGCATCCTTACCATAGGCATAATTGGGCGCAATGGTGGCCCACCGCTTGGCCGGGTTTTTAGCGGCCTCCACTGCCAGCATGGCCGCCTGCATATAAGTTGAGGGCCTCAACCTGAAGGTATATCGATTCCCCTTTGCCCACACAACGGCATCCGAAAGAGGTTCAGCGGCAAGATAGAAAAGTTTGTTTCTCTTGGCAAAATCCGTCAGTGCCAGTCCCACGTGGCTGAAATACGACCCCATCAGCAAGACAACCTTGTCCCTTCGCACCAGTTCTTCGGCTATCTTTACCGCATTGCCGGGCTTCCCTGCATCGTCACGAGATATTACCTCGATCTTCTTTCCTAGAACCCCGCCCGAGCTGTTTATTTCCTCAAGCGCTAGTTGCCATCCATTGCGATAGGGAATGGTAAAATTGGTTAACTTACTGTAAGTATTTATCTCGCCAATCCTAATGGTACCCCCAACCTGACCCGCTGCAGGGAAGACAAAAAAACCAATCAAGCACGCGAAAACAACGCCCAAAATCAACCCGTATCTTTCCACGTTACCCCCTCCTCTAAATTAAAATAAAACGAAAAATATGCCCTCATGGGCATAGCCTTAGACCTCCTATCACTCCCCTCCTCTTTTTGAAATATCCTGCAAGACCTTTAGGCCTTCCAATACATGCTCCTCTGTGAGTTGAGCAGCATTTTCCTTTTCTCCCCTCTTAATGCCCTCCACTACGGCCCTATGGTACTTACAAGATCCCTATAAGTGGGAGCTCGCGCCCAAACAACGGTATTAGAAGAGAGAACCTCATGCTTGTTTATTAAGGGATCTATGAAGGGATTAAAGGCGAGTCTTGTTCCGAGGCCATACAGGGCGATCTTGCGGGCCTCTTGGATGGGGGGGGAG
>DQZA01000132.1 GCA_011042035.1 Desulfobacteraceae bacterium | reverse complement strand
CCTTCTAAATAGAAATCCGCAGCCAACCAGGGACGATGTCATACGTTCCATCTCGTCCAATGTGTGTCGCTGCACGGGGTATAAGAAGATTGTGGAAGCCGTGGAAGCAGCCGCAGCATTAGACTGATTTTTGACAGTTGATTTTGAAATATTCTGTAAAAACAAGACACTACGAGGCCCTAAATTGTTCTTGGCACTACCCGGGATGTCCTGAGGCTTTGTTCTCATGTGATCTCGCGGATCGTAGGGGGCAGGGCAACCCCCACTGCTTGAAAAATCTTGCCGCAGTTTCCGCGACACTCCGTACGGATGGCAAAGCGCTTGCCGCCCTCTTCGATGGTTACTCAAACAATAAACCTTGAGGCGACGAATAGAAAACTGGCCGTTGCCATGACCGCAAGCGCCGGAAATATCAGGTAGCGGTAGCTACGCGACAATGTTGCATTGAAATAGTCCTTGGTTACCAAGAAGCAAAGATGCACAGGGGAAAGCATCATACCCATGTAACCAAAGGAATAGGCCAAAGCCGCCCATGAAAGATAGGTTAGAAGATCGGTGGTGGGGAACATGGGGACTATCAGCGGAAATGAGGTGCCCACAAAGCCTATGGCAATACCCGTTATCATGCCTGATATAAAGGGCATGAGCATGACCACCACCAGAATCGGGATATGATGAGCCATGAGCTCGTCTCGTATCTGTACAATTGCATGGCTGTCACCCATTACCCCCTTAAATACCATAATGGCAAGTACAAGGAGCAACATGGGCGGTATACTTTTGTCCGTTACGGCATGCAGAATTTGGCGGAAGGGGATTCGGTTCTGTAGACAAACCCATAGGGTACAGATGGCAAGTGCAGGTAGAATTGATATTGAGCCGGGGATAGCAACATTAGATCCCAAAATCCTAAGTATACTTACGGCTGCCCCTTGGACAAGGATAGCCGCCACTAATACTATGATGGGCATGATCTCCCTGATAAATTGTCTGATTGTACCTTTGCCGCCTTGCGTCGCTGAGGAGTGAGACTGGAGGGCACCCATGGGTCTGAGGATGAATAGGGTCCCAGCTAACACTGAGACCAGGGTCATGGGAAGCATTATGGCCATGAACCGCCATGCTTCAACCTTCAAGAGAGCAACTGCCAGCACTACACCAGGGTACAGAGGCCACCAGTACTCCCATATGTGGCGGAACCAGTAATTGACAGCGGTCTTTTCCTCACCTGTCATACGGTTATCACAAAGGGCAGTATCAACCATGGGTGCAGAAAAGAGTGCCCCGCCAGGCATAGGGAGAAGCCCGATGAGAGCTGGCATAACGGCCCCTGTGATCCGGGGGTCACGGGAAAGGGCCGTGAAGCTGGTAACGATCCGGTCGAGGTGTCCTGTCTGTTTCATTAATCTACTCATGACTAGAATGATCCCAACAATGAGAGCTAGGCCTACTGTCTGTATGTCCATGAGACTGTGGGCTACGCTTTGCGCTAAGGAAACTGGGCCCATATGCATCCACAAGCCAAGGGCTGCCGAGCCTACGAGTAATGCTATGCTCAGGCTCAGCTTCAGTCTGTTTAAAACAAGAACTATTCCGAAAACAGAAAACACTTTCACTATGGCTGCAAGTGAAATCATAGAGTCTCTCCACGATAATGGGTTGGCACTCATAGATGAACTTGACACTGGAAATTGTCAAGCCCAAAAAGCGGTTATCCCATTTTGGGCTTGACACGATGCTTTTTTACAGGTGAGCTATACAAAGTCACACAATCACTTAGGGAGGAGAATCTTGAAACACGAAGTAGTGAAACAAGCTTTATTGCAGATGGATCCTGAATTGCTTGATGCCTTCGTAGACAACCCTTACGAGTGTTCCATCTTGGTGGATTCCAATGGAGTAATCCGTTTTATGAGCCGTTACAACACAAAAATATATGGTATGGAACCGCACGAAGCCATTGGAAAGCACATTACGGAGGTAAGCAAGAACACGCGCATGCACCTAGTGCTTGAAACCGGCAAGGCTGAAATTGGGATGCCCATGAAGCTCGGCGACAGGGAACAGATAGTTGCTAGGATCCCCTTGAAAAATAGCCGTGGCAGGGTAATCGGCGTCTTGGGAAAGCTTATGTTCCATGAAGTAGAGAAAATTAAAGAGCTATATCATCGGCTCGAAGTTCTCGAGAGTCAGGTAAAATATTATCAAAACGAGATCCTGAGCCTAGGGAGAAGTAAATATCTATGGGAGCAAATAATTGGCGAGTCAGAGGCCTTACGCAAAGCGAAAAAAGCTGCTCTCCAGGCTGCTTCAAGCGAGTCCCCCATATTGATTACCGGAGAATCGGGCACTGGCAAAGAATTGTTTGCGAATGCGATTCACCATTCAAGCGCTCGTGCTCAGGGGCCATTTGTAAGGGTCAATTGTGCGGCCATTCCAAGCGAACTGATTGAAAGTGAGCTTTTCGGGTACGAACATGGTGCTTTCACTGGTGCTCGCTCGACCGGAAAGCCTGGTAAATTCGAGCTGGCTGACGGCGGAACTATCTTCCTCGATGAAATCGGAGATATGCCTTTAAAATTGCAGGCAAAACTCCTTAGGGTCGTCCAAGAATATGAAGTGGAAAGAATCGGCGGCACACGTCCCATCAAGTTGAACTTCCGCATTATAGCAGCTACAAATCAGGATCTCTTAAGTTTGATTAAACAAAAAACTTTTCGGCAGGATCTCTTTTACCGCCTCAATATTTTCCACGTGCAGCTACCCAGTTTGAGAGAAATGCGTGATGATATTCCGAGGCTTGCATATTACTTCTTATCAGTTTTAAGAGAAAAGAGACACTCGGCCCCCAGGCGGATTTCGCAAGAGGCTATGGCGATACTAAAGAAATATCACTGGCCGGGTAATATCAGGGAACTCAAGAACACGATTGAAAGAGCAATATATGTGGCTGAGGGTGATCAAATCAATGTGTTTGACCTGCCCCCTCGGATTCAACAGTATTACCAAGAGAATCATGGCGTGCGCCAGGTGGGGGACTTGCGCCGTATTATAGAAGACACTGAAAAACGAGTAATTACTGAAACTCTGCGCTTGACAAAGGGCAATAAGGCTAAGGCCTCTAGGATCTTAGGCATCCATAGGACAGCCCTTTACCAGAAAATGAAGCGATACGGACTTAATGTATAATTGTCGCTACATGTAGATGATGCTATACATATTTGTAGTTTAGGTTACTAGTTGGTATCATTAATTTTTCCGAGAATGGCTAAAAAATATGCTGCTACATGCCTACACATTTCTATCTTCCGTTGTAGGGCTCAAACTTCTTTCCTTTCATATGTTAACCAAATTTTATCTTTAATTTCAGGACAATATCTCCATCCCTAGACCACTGGCATCATTATTGCCTTTATAGTAAGGCAAATGTGATTCCTTCCAAGGGAAGCTAAATAGAGAACATGCTCTTGCTCAATTGAATGCCCAGGAGGACTTGGACCTAATGGACTTTCAGATTCCAGAAAACCTGCGCATGATGCAGGAGACCATAAGACGCTTTGTTACCCGGGAACTCGAGCCGATTTCGCAACAAGTGGAACAGGAAGATCACATACCAGAAGATATCGTTCAAAAAATGAGAGAATTGGGGCTCTTTGGTCTTTCTATCCCAGAAGAATACGGCGGACTTGGGCTTGGTACTCTGGGTGAAATACTTGTGTATGAAGAGCTAAGCAAGACCAATGCGTGTTTCAGATCTCGGATTGGAACAAACAATGGAATCGGATCAATGGGCATCCTATTTGACGGTACTGAAGACCAAAAACGATATTATCTTCCTAAAATAGCTAGTGGCGAATGGACGGCATGCTTTGCGCTATCCGAGCCCGAAGCAGGGTCGGATGCGGCCAATGTTCAAACTACAGCCGAACGGCATGGAAGCTATTTCATAATTAACGGCCTCAAGCACTTTATTACCAATGCTGACGTGGCAGATGTGGCTACTGTAATAACGGTCACAGACAAACAAAAAAGAGCCAGGGGTGGAATCACGGCATTTGTGATAGAGAAAGGCACTCCTGGTTTTTATAGGGGGACTATTGAGCGGAAAATGGGACTGAGGGGAAGCCACACGGCTGAGCTTATTTTCGACAACTGCCGGGTTCCGGTTGATAATATCATTGGTGGAGAGCCCATGATAGGGCAGGGTTTCAAAACAGCAATGCGAGTCCTGGACAAAGGGCGCTTGACCATGGGGGCCTGCGCCTTAGGGGCTTCCCAAAAACTACTGGACCTATGCATAGATTATTCGAAGGAAAGGGTTCAGTTTGGAAAACCCATATGCAAGCACCAGTCTGTCCAGAACATGCTTGCAGACATGGCCACCGAGATTTACGCTGCGCGACAGATGCTTTATCACGCAGCATGGCTGAGAGACCAGGGAAAGAAGGTGATTAAGGAGGCCTCGATGGTCAAACTGTTTTGCACCGAAATGGCATGCAGGGTGGCAGACAAGGCCGTGCAGATATTCGGGGGTATGGGGTACATGAAGGAGATGCCAGTGGAGAGGTTCTACAGGGATCTCCGTCTCTATAGAATATTCGAGGGCACTAGCGAGATACAGCGTCTCGTGATTGCCAGGGAACTCACGAAGGAGTAGGCGATTCACGGGGAGACCCCGGGACCTGGGATTACGCGGACGAGAAAGACACTGGTATACAAGACCATTTTATATTCGTAGCGGAGGGAAAAGATATGGAGATCAAGAAGGTCTTTGTGGTAGGGGCAGGCCTCATGGGAGGTGGCATAGCACAGGTTTGCGCACAGGCAGGGATTCACGTTACACTCAATGACGTGAAAGAAGAGGCCCTGGAGAAGTCCCTCAAATCAATCCGCTGGTCAGTTGGCAAATTCATTGAAAAGGGAAAGGTGCAGGAAGATCTCGAGCAGATAATGAGCAGGATCGAATCCACTGTTGACTATGAACGCGTGACAGAGGCGGACCTTGTCATCGAGGCTGTTTTTGAAAACTTGGAATTAAAACAAAAGGTGTTCCGGGAAATTGACGGGCTGGCAAAGAAGGATGCGGTTATAGCCACCAATACTTCTGCTATACCCATCAGTGAGCTGGCCTCTGTGACAGCGAAACCAGAGCGGGTGCTAGGGCTTCATTTTTTCAGCCCCGTTCCGATGATGCAGGCGGTGGAGGTGATCCGAGGAATTGCCACCAGCGACTCGGTCTTCGCCACAGGAAAAGCCTTCGTCCTTCAGATAGGCAAGGAACCTATTATGGTT
>DQZA01000093.1 GCA_011042035.1 Desulfobacteraceae bacterium | reverse complement strand
CAAAGGACACATGAAGTCGCCTCTATTGCAAGGCTCGGGGAGATTTTGAAAAACATCATGGCATTTTCGGCCTACGACCTGTTCTCGGCTGTACCCCATGGTCTTCAAAAATGCCTTATTGACCTCTAGAATTTCTCTGTCGGGTGTGATTACTACAATGACGTCCTGTATCGCATTAAAAATAGTCTCGAATTCTTCTTTTTGGTTTCTGAGCCTTCTTTCATCAAGACTAGATGCTCGCCAGAAGGTATCAAAGACGTGATAGGCAAGAATCCTAATATGATCGGGCTTTGCTGCTAAGATATCGTCAAAGATTTCCTGCTCAGGAGTAAGCACCATAATGAGGTTTATGGGAGACTCAGGGAGAAAAAAGTCATGATAATCCTGGGTTACTTTTAGGCCCAGTTCTTTGGCCTTTTTAATCCCGGGGCTTGAAGGATCTTTGTCGGCGACGGCGATAATCTTGGCCCTTACTTCCTTTTTGTGATAATTGGAATAGGTCTTCTCAAGGACGTCTCGAACAAGAGAACCACCTCCCACGATACCTATATTAATTATGTCTTCTTTTTTGCTATTCATAGATATATCCCAAATTTTGCTTTAGGAATCTGAACCCAAAAAAGCCAAGGTTCCCTCCAGCCGGGCCGCTTAAAGTTTCTAAGATACTATCATGGGCAGTCTGCCATTTCAAGCGACTGCCCAAGCTATCTATAACACGTAGATACATAAGGAATATAAACAATATCGCCCTTGGTGATGCTATGGTGACACAATGAGGGAAACCAAGGTTGTCATTGCGGTTCGGGCCGGATCAAAAGGCAAGTAGGAGCGGGACTAACGGAAAAGGGCGTGTTTTTCTACAGGCGCAATATGAGAAATGGGTAGACTTTGTTTTTGGTTGACAATTCGACTATTAAAAAAATATAAAAAACACACTCCTAACTGAATCATCAACTTAAACTTTGATATGAGGAGATTGCTATGCCTGACAAACCCGTGGGATCTGTCATGGTTATAGGCGGAGGAATTGCTGGTATGCAGGCCTCTCTTGACCTGGCTGATTCTGGATATCTGGTTCATCTCGTTGAAAAATCTTCCGCCATTGGCGGGGTGATGAGCGAGCTGGACAAGACCTTTCCCACCAATGACTGTGCCATGTGAATTATCTCGCCCAAACTGGTCGAGGTCGGCCGGCATCTAAATATCGATCTTATCACATGTTCCGAAATATTAAGGGTTGAGGGCTCCCCTGGTCGGTTCAAGGTAACGCTGCGGAAAAACCCTAGATACATAGACCTTGACAAGTGTACTGGCTGCGGTGATTGCGCTGCTGTATGTCCTGTGGTATTGCCCAGCGAATACGACCAAGGCCTTGCAACCAGGAAGGCAACGTACAAGAAATATGCCCAGGCCATTCCTGGGGCGTTCACAATACAAAAGTCTGATAAGGCCCCATGCCGGTTGGCATGCCCTGCCGGGCTCAACGTGCAGGGGTATGTCCAGATGGTCAAGGAGGGCAAATACAAAGAAGCCCTCGAGATTATCATGGAAGATCTTCCCCTTCCGGGCGTGATTGGTCGAATATGTCCACACGGCTGCGAAGATGCGTGTCGTAGGGCAGAGGTAGATGACCCCATAGCCATAAGGGACTTAAAGCGCCTGGCCGCGGATATGTATGATCCCAGAGATATTGAAATATCATGTCTGTCTGAGAGAGGAGAGAAGGTGGCCATCATAGGCTCGGGTCCGGCTGGGCTTTCTGCCGCATATCACCTAGCAAGAAGGGGTATCAAGTCCACGATATTTGAGGCCCTTCCTGAGGCGGGAGGTATGCTCCGGGTAGGTATACCAGCTCATCGGCTCCCGAGGGACGTGCTGGATAACGAAATTGAAATTATTACGAATTTGGGCGTGGAAATAAAGACGAATACTCCTATTGGCCCTGATCTTACAATCGATGACCTTTTTGAGAAAGGTTACAAGGCCGTATATCTGGCCCTGGGCGCCCATAGAGGGATTAATCTAGGGGTGCCAGGGGAGAAGGCAGAGGGTGTGAGGCAGGGTGTAGATTTTTTGAGGGAGGTTAATCTTACTGGCAAGGCCCGGGTGGGAAGAAGAATGGCCGTCATTGGTGGCGGTAATGTGGCCATTGATGTGGCCAGATCTGCGGTGCGCCTGGGTGCTGAAGAGGTGACAATCGTATATCGCAGGACCAGGGCTGAAATGCCGGCATGGGAAGAGGAGATACAGGCCGCTGAAGCAGAAGGGGTCAAGATAGTATATCTTTCCGCCCCGCAGGAAATAATCACAAGAGAAGGAGAGGTTGCAGGGCTTCGCTGCATAAGAATGGAGCTTGGCGAGCCGGATAGCTCTGGAAGGAGAAGGCCGATTCCCATTCCCGGAACCGAATATGACATGGAGGTTGACCAGGTAATAGCCGCTATCGGCCAGAGGCCAGATTTAACAGCCTTAGAAGACGTTGTTGGCCTGGATATGACTAAGTGGGGGACTATCCAGGTTGACCCCATTACCTATGAAACCGGACGCGAAGGCGTGTTTGCGGGCGGTGATGTACAGACAGGTCCCTGGGTGGCTATAGGGGCAATAGCAGCGGGAAGAGAGGCGGCTGAGTCCATATATCGGTACCTGGATGGGAGGGATATGAGAGAAGGCCGCGAGCCTACGACCGTCGAAAATCCTGTCTATAGGCCGATACCAAAGGGTGAGAGTGTCAAAAGGAGGGCTCAGATGCCTGAGCTGCCTCCAGAGAAAAGGAAAGGGAGTTTTGTGGAGGTTGAGCAGGGTTTTGATGAGGAAACGGGTAAAAATGAGGCCTCTAGATGCCTTAATTGCGGTTATTGCTGTGAGTGTTATCAGTGTGTGAAGGCATGCGGTGCAGGAGCGGTCACTCTTGAGACTCACGCCCAAAAATCAGAAAATGTTGTCTTGGATGTGGGGTCCATCATATTAGCCCCTGGTTTTCAAGCACTTGATCCTTCCAAGTTTGACACCTATAACTATGCCCAGCACCCCAATGTGATCACGGCAATGGAGTTTGAGAGGATTCTTTCTGCCTCTGGCCCTACCATGGGACATCTTGTAAGGCTCTTGGACCACAAGGAACCCAAGAAAATAGCATGGCTCCAGTGCATAGGGTCAAGAGACATCAACCGTTGTGACCATGCTTATTGTTCCTCTGTATGCTGTATGTATGCCATCAAAGAGGCTGTTATTGCCAAAGAGCACGCAGGAGAGGATCTGGACTGTGCCATCTTTTACATGGACATGCGAACCCACGGCAAAGACTTTGAGCGTTATTACAATGACGCAAAAGACAAACACGGTATTCGCTTTATCAGATCAAGAGTTCACACTATTGATCCGGCTGATGATGGAAACCTGGTTATCACCTATGCAAACGAAAACGGCGAGCTAAGATCCGAGGTATTTGATCTAGTGGTCTTGTCAGTGGGCTTAGAAACATCCCCTGAAGTCATGGAGCTTGCCGACAAACTGGGTATTGAGCTAACTGAGGCCCAATTTTGCCAAACAAAGTCCTTTGAGCCTGTAGCAACCAATCGCGAGGGAGTTTATGTATGCGGTGCGTTTCAGGGGCCAAAGGATATTCCCCAATCTGTTGTTGAGGCAAGCTCTGCAGCAGCCTGTGCGGGTGCTATGTTGAGTGAGGCGAGGAACAGCCTTACAAAGGAAAAAATATTACCTCAAGAAAGAAACATCGCAGGGGAGAGGCCAAGGATCGGTGTATTTGTTTGCAAATGTGGCATTAATATTGCTGGGGTTGTAAACGTGGAAGAGGTGGCTGAATATGCCAAAACACTACCATATGTGGAATATGTAACAGACAACCTATACACCTGCTCCCAGGATACACAGGAAGCCATTGCACAGGCCATAAAGGACAATAATTTGAACCGGATTGTGGTAGCAGCTTGCACACCCAAGACCCATGAACCCCTGTTTCAGGAGACCTTGGCCGAAGCGGGTTTGAATAAGTATCTTTTTGAGATGACGAACATACGCAACCAGGATTCCTGGGTGCACAAGGACGAACCAGAGGCGGCCACTGAAAAGGCGAAGGATCTGGTTCGTATGGCTGTAGCCAAGGTGTCTTTGCTCGAGCCGCTGCAAGAGACTCCCCTGGATATTAATCAACGGGCCATGGTCATTGGGGGAGGAATTTCTGGCCTTGTTTCGGCCAAGACCCTTTCTCAGCAAGGATATCTTGTAACCATTGTGGAAAGGGACTCTGCATTGGGTGGACAAGCGAGGTCTCTATACAAGACATGGAAGGGAGAGAACGTCCAGGAAAAACTTTCGGATCTTATCAGTTCGGTAGAGAAGGACAATAATATCGACATAAGAGTCAATACCGAAATAAAAAACGTTGATGGCTTTGTGGGCAACTTTAAGACCACCCTCTCAAGCAATGGAAAGGAAGAGGTGCTGGAGCACGGTGTGGCCATATTGGCTACGGGGGCATATGAGTATAAACCTGAAGAATACCTGTATGGTAAGGACCCACGGGTACTCACTCATCTGGAGTTGGATGAGAAGTTTATTAATAAAGAGGAAGGTCTCAAGGGTATTAATACCGCCGTATTTATCCAGTGCGTGGGCTCCAGAGAGCCTGATCGGCCCTATTGTTCGAGGGTTTGCTGCACGCACACAATGGAAAGTGCATTGCATCTCAAGGAACTGAATCCAAATATGGACATATATGTCTTGTACCGTGATATCAGGACCTATGGCGAGCGCGAGATACTTTACAGAAAGGCCAGGGAGGCCGGGGTAATCTTTGTTAGATACTCGGTGGATCAAAAGCCCGAAGTTAAGTCATCTGATGGGGTCCTTGAGATCGATGTTGTTGATCATGTACTTCAAAGACCTCTCAAATTAGAAGCCGATTTATTGGTCCTGGCTACGGCCATTGTCCCTTATAATGATGAGAAATTGGCCCAGTTTTTTAAGGTGCCTCTCAATGAGGATGGTTTCTTTGTTGAATCGCATCCCAAGCTTGCACCATCAGAGTTTGCAACAGACGGTGTCTTCTTGTGCGGGTTGGCCCATTATCCCAAGCCGGTGGACGAATCCGTGGCCCAGGCCCAGGCGGCAGTTTCGAGGGCGGTTACTCTGCTTGCAAGAAAGAAAATCTTTGTGAGCGGTACCGTTGCCTATGTGAACCCGGCCTTTTGTAGCAGTTGTGGTGTTTGCGTGGCCATATGCCCGTACAATGCACCTTCCTTTATCGAGGAAGGCCCAAATGCTGGCAAGGCAGAGGTGAATCCGGTGCTTTGCAAGGGCTGTGGGCT
>DQZA01000073.1 GCA_011042035.1 Desulfobacteraceae bacterium | reverse complement strand
TTGCTCTTCCACTTCAGGCAGTTCAGGATGAAAAAGCCGCAAATGCTCATAAAAGATCTCGTTTCTCCTGAGAAGCTGTTCAAGGGTGGTCACATTCTTGATGGGCGCAGAACCAAGGGAGGCAAGCCTGTCCTGAACACCGACAGTGGGCCTAATCTTAACCTCCTTTAACCTCAGCATCAAATCATCCACCTCTTGGCGTTTCTTGCAGAACTTGCGGTATTCATCATCTGCCACAAGGCCAAGACCATAACCTATATCTCTCAGCCTAAAGTCCGCATTATCCTCACGCAGCAATAGTCGGTATTCGGCCCTTGACGTAAACATCCTATAAGGCTCCTTTGTTCCCTTGGTGACCAAATCATCTATGAGAACTCCTATGTATGCCTGGTCCCTGCCCAGGATAAGTGGGTCCTCACCTCTTATCTTCATAACAGCATTTATGCCAGCCATGATACCCTGCGCTGCAGCCTCTTCATATCCGGAGGTGCCGTTTATCTGACCCGCGTGGAATAGCCCCTCGATCCTTTTGGTCTCCAAAGATGGTTTAAGCTCGAGGGGATCTACATAATCGTATTCTATCGCGTAACCGGGCCTCACTATCTCGGCACGTTTGAGCCCTGCTATGGAACGGATCATCTTTATCTGTATGTCGATGGGCAGGCTGGTAGCAAGCCCGTTCGGGTATACCTCCACCGTCTCAAGGCCTTGGGGCTCCAGGAAAATTTGGTGCCTGGGCTTTTCAGCAAACCTTACCACCTTGTCTTCTATGGATGGGCAATACCGTGCCCCCGTCCCTTTTATGACACCGCTATAAAGGGGTGATCTGTCAAGACCGCTCCTTATAATCTCATGGGTAGCCTCATTTGTGTATGTGATATGACATGGGACCTGTGGTAGTGGAATCTTGGTGGTGGAAAAGGAAAATGGCCTAGGCTTTTCATCCCCCGGCTGCACCTCAAGGGACTCAAAGTCAATTGTCCGCCCATTTAGCCTTGGGGTGGTACCTGTCTTGAGACGGCCCACCTCAAAACCAAGCTCAACCCATTGCCTTGACAACTCGTTTGAAGCCGGGTCTCCCATTCTGCCTGCCGGAAAGTGATCGAGTCCTACGTGGATCAGGCCCCGCATGAATGTGCCCGTAGTTAATATGACCGTCTTGGAGAGAAACCTTTCATGTATTTGTGTCTCAACGCCGTAAACCCTGCCATCACGGATGAGCAACCTATCCACCATGGCTTGTCGAATATCCAAATTCTTTTGCTGCTCAACAATGGACTTCATCCTTTTACGATAGAGATCCATGTCATTCTGAGACCGCGACCCCTGAACGGCCAGCCCCTTGCGCGTATTGAGACGCCGGAACTGTATCCCGGTGGCATCGGCATTCTTTGCCATTTCCCCGCCAAGGGCATCTATCTCCTTGACAAGATGGCCCTTTGCGAGCCCCCCAATGGCGGGATTGCAACTCATTGCAGCAATGTGATCCAGATTTATGGTAAGGAGCAACGTGGGATGGCCCATTCTGGCCGCAGCCAAGGCAGCTTCACATCCCGCATGCCCGGCACCAACAACAATCACGTCATATTGTTTATCGCAAATAACACCCATATTCTTTGTCTATTCACCACAGAGCCTCAGAGATCACAGAGGCTACCGTATTTTTGAGGATTTCTCTCCAATCTGTATCCCCCGATTGCAGAAAATGAGGCCCTCTCGGTGCACTCTGCGCCTCTGTGGTTAGCATATTCCTGATGCCTAACGCCTATTGCCTGACGCCTAACCCCTACGACACCAGTAACTCATCTATGACTATGGTCTCCTCACGCCCTGGCCCCACAGAAACAAGCGATATGGGCACACCCGTAATCTCTTCAATCTCCTTGAGATAAGCCCTCGCCTCAGCAGGCAACTCGCTAAGCCGCCTTGCCCCTGAAATATCTTCTTCCCACCCCGGCATTTCTTTATAAACAGGCTTGCACCTCGCCATGGCATTGAGACTTGCGGGTCTCACCTGCACGCACTTGCCATCCAGCTCGTACTCCGCGCAGATCTTGACCTTCTCCAGCCCTGTCAAAACATCCAGTTTGGTTATGGCAAGGGCAGTGAGCCCATTTATTCGCACTGAATCCTTTACAACCACCAGATCCAACCACCCGCATCTCCTGCGTCTACCGGTGGTCGAACCAAACTCGGCGCCCCTTTCCTGAATATAATCTCCTGTCTCATCCTCAAGCTCTGTAACAAATGGCCCTGCTCCCACCCTAGTGGTGTAGGCCTTAACGATCCCTATTATATGTCTCAGAATATTGGGCCCTATTCCCGCTCCAGAGCAAATGGTTCCTGCCACCGGGTTCGAGGAAGTCACAAAAGGATAGGTCCCGTGGTCTACATCCAGGTGCGTACCCTGGGCCCCCTCAAATAGGATGGTCTTCCCCTGCCTTGCAGCGTCATATAGCATAGAGGACACGTCTCCAATATAGGGCACCAGCCTCTCCCCCATCTCAAGGTACCTGTCCACTATCTCTTGGGGATCCAACGGTTCGGCGCCCAAGAATTTCTCCAGATAAAAATTCTTTTCCCTCAGATTTGAACGAATCTTTTCTTCAAGCACCTCTGGTTCTGTCAAATCTATTGCCCTTACACCTATCCTGGCCGCCTTGTCCTCATAGCACGGCCCGATGCCTCTTCCCGTAGTACCTATTTTCACCTTGCCCTTGGCTGCCTCTCTCGCCGCATCAATGGCCTTATGGTAAGGCATGATCAAATGGGCCTTCTCACTGAGAACAAGGCGTTCCGGACCCACCGATACGCCCGAATCCTGCAATCTTCCTATTTCCTGCAGCAATACTTCTGGATCAACTACGAGGCCGTTTCCGATAAGGCAAATCTTATCCTCATACAAAATACCGGAGGGAATGAGATGAAAAATGAATTTCCTTCCCCCCACAACCAACGTATGGCCCGCGTTGTTTCCACCCTGGTAACGGACAACCATGTCTGCGCCCGCCGTGAGAAGGTCCACAACCTTCCCCTTGCCCTCATCACCCCATTGTGTCCCAACCACAACCATGTTTTCCATTTTTCACTCCGATCCTTGAGTTTCGCATTTCGCCCTGAGCCTTGAGCCCTTAGCCTTGTCCCGTTCCTATTATTATATAGATTTTTTCTGCATGCTACAAAAATAACCTTCAAACCCATAGCTATCATCCACCCTGGACCTGGCCCTTACCCCATAGAAAAGCCCCGGTGGCCACTAGCACGAGCTCAGTTGCCAGACCGGGGCCCTATTTAATTCCTCAGCTTGTGGCCTTAGGCAATCCCCAGGTGAAATTTGAGGGAATTGAGGGTATTTTTCATGAGCATGGTAATGGTCATGGGGCCCACGCCACCTGGCACCGGTGTGATCCATCCCGCAATCTCTTTGGCTGCATCAAAGTCAACATCCCCCTTGAGTATCGCCACCTTCTTTCCCGTCTTCTCACTTATCTTTTCACCTACGCGGTTGACCCCTACGTCAATGACGCATGCCCCTGGTTTGATCCATTCCGGTTTGACCAATCCAGGCACACCTGCAGCAACGATGAGAATATCTGCCCTCTTGCAGTGGGCCGCCAGATCCTTTGTCCGGGTATGCACCACCGTTACTGTGGCATTGGCGCCAGGGCCCTTCTGCATCATCATAACAGCTATGGGCTTGCCCACTATATTGGAGCGACCAACCACTACCACTTCTGCTCCTTCCGTCTCCACTCCTGCTCTCACAATCATCTCCTGGATACCGGCAGGGGTACATGGCGGGAATTTCACCTCAGAGCCGCCTATCATGAGCCTACCAACGTTAACCGGATGAAACCCATCCACGTCCTTGTCCGGGTCAATGGCATTAAGCACCTTCTTCTCATCAATGTGCTTAGGAAGGGGCAATTGGACCAGGATCCCATGGATGGAATCATCCTTGTTGTACTTGTCAATGAGAGCCAATAATTGCTCCTCTGTAATATCCTCAGGTTGGTTGTCTTGAACCTCTTTGAATCCCAGGCTCTTGGCCGTCCTGATTTTTGCTGTGACATAAGAAACCGAAGCAGGATTCTCCCCCACCAAAATGGTCACCAGCCCGGGCACGACCCCGTGTTCAGCCTTGATCTTTTCCACCTCTTCGCGAATCTCCGCCAAGATCTCTTCGCGAATCTCTGTTCCCTTGATCAGTTTTGCTGTCATCTTGGACTTCTCCTTTCTTAAAAGATTTGCACCCATGCCACAATAATGACAAGGCACCTAATTTTTTGGTAAATCACCTGAAACTGTGCATTCGCGTCCATACCACAACCGCACAAGAATATCAAATCATTTTTGGTTTTGAAAAACCTCTTGAGCCCTGGGTCTTTGCCCCCTGCAGTTTAAGGCAAGCCTTTCAGTGGTATTTTTTCACCCCTCTCACATATCATCCTAGAGCAAGTTGGTCAGCATTCACGCCTAATCTGAGCTCATATCAGCGCACAAAAATAGTAGGCTCTCCATATTCAGCCACTGCTGCGTCTGCTGTCACAAGCAATAATCCTTCTGAACGGGCCTGGGCCAAAAGTATCCGATCAAAAGGGCCCTTATGGATCGGAGGCAAAGATTGAAGCCCTAACACATGCTCAGCCATTACAGGAAGCTCTACATAGCCGTGGGCAACCAACTCCTTTCTCAGCCGGTATGGGTCAACCCTGAAATCTCTCCGCCCTAGGCCCAGTTTTATGACAATCTCCCAAAAACTGGCCGCACTGAAAAAAAGGGTGTTTTCAGGCGAACTCAAAAGAGTGTGTGCTCGTTTTGAAAGCCTCTCTGGTTCCCCTGCAGCCCATAATAGGATATGAGTGTCCAGCAGCAGTTTCATGAATCTTCGCCCTCGTGGAAAAGGCATTCAATTTCAGTTGTCCCCATGGTATCAAAATCTTCGGGGACTGAAATTTCACCTGCCATGAACCCCAGTTTCGTGTCTATGCTCTGCTCTTCTTCAGATAAGGGCACAACCTTCACCATAGGTTTTCCTGCCTTTGCAATGATGAATGCCTTACCTTTTGCTGCCTGTTCCACGAGCCGGGACAGATGAGTCTTGGCTTCGTGAATATTGATGGTTTCCATGGCACACCTCTATGAACTTAGTTTACTAGGTTTAGTTTATATTCCTTGCTATCATTTGTCAATTTGAAAAGTTCTGATCCAAGATCGATAATATTGAGTTTTTTGATTGACATATCAATCAATCTATCGTAATAAGAATCATCATGGCACGAGGCACCCAAAAGGAATCCAAGCAGGAAGCCATATTCCGAGCAGCACTAAAGGT
>DQZA01000140.1 GCA_011042035.1 Desulfobacteraceae bacterium | reverse complement strand
GTTTTGCGGGTTTTTTCTCTTGGTCGCACGCAAATCCTAGCCACAAAAGCATGAGAATCAGAATGTAAAGCTCCAGCGTTTGGATCATCTCTTTACCCCTGATAATTGAATTGGAATTCTATGGTTTTTCCGTTGGCAATAAAGTATTACAAGGGACATCCGAGGATGAATCTGAGTCAAATACATACTTCAAGTGGCGCGTTAATTTTTAGCAGACACTGGTTGAGCAAGATATGGCATAAGTTGGTATCTGTATACCAGCACAGGCCCTCTCAATCTTAGCCTTAGGTAGGGTTTCTTGTCATAAAAAAGGGATTTGATATCTTGGGTGCCACCGGCACCGCAGATAAAGATCCAAACGCCATAACCTTTTTGACCTGATTTAGCCAGTTGATTTGGGAAAAATTTACCCTCTTGACAGGCCAATTTCTATGGTATAAGGTCAGGCCAAATGTCAAAGGCAGAAGGCCATACACAAACAATGCTAACTACCGATCCTCGTTACCCCTTCAAGTCAATAGCTGATCGAAAACTGGCCCACGAAAAGATTGTTGATCAGATTCGTGACGCTATATTCGAAAGGAAGCTGCGGCCCGGCCAAAAGCTCCCCCCCGAAAGAGACTTGGCGGACATCTTCCAGGCAAGTAGGGCAACGGTACGATCAGCCCTGCTGACTCTCAAGAACGGCGGGCTCCTAGAAGTGAAACAAGGCAAAAATGGCGGGGCCTTTGTTTCGTCGAATATTGGAGAGACCGAGTTGTCCCGGGTGTTCAGGGACATCATTGGCCTGAAGGGCATCAGTATTGATCATGTAATCGAGGTAAGGCTCATCATTGAACCTCAGATCGCTTACCTTGCGGCCCAGAACGCAGGTGAGCAGGAGATTGAGGCCATCTGGGCGACTGTTCGGGAACTGGAGCAACTGTTCAAGAAAAGGAGCACTTTTCATAGCCCAGACGAGAACTTCCACAAGGCCCTTGCCCAAGCTACCAAGAATCCCATGTTAAGCGTTATCCAGGCCTCTCTCATCGACGTTCTGTTCAAGTTCATATACAAGGTCAACTGGAACAAGGAATATAAACGGAATATTCTTCGTCACCACACGAATATCGCGGAAAAGGTGGAGAAGCATTCACCGGAGGCTGCAAGAGAGGCTATGGTCTTACACCTGTCCGACATGAAACGCATTATATCCCAGTTGCCCATGACAAGGAGCCCTAGATGGTTTCGTTGAAAGTGCAAGAATTCGTACGTTTGCTGACATTTTCTGCTCTGATATGGTCTTTACCGAGCACTTATTATCATTTTTCCCCCTTGTATGGGCAGGGAAAGAAAGGGGGTGAATAGGGATCACGCGGCAAAGGGGGAGGTCTCTCCATAAAGTGAGACATAGCTAGGTTTTCAACCCTCAGTAGAAAGGAGCTAAAAATGAAAAGGTGCGTTTTTGTGCTATTGGCGGTTTTGTCCTTGGTCTTTTGCATGGCCCCAGTTCATGCTTCAGGTCCGATTAAACTGAAGATGGTCACCTTCCTTCCCAAGGGAGACATAAATATGACCGCCTGGATGGCCTTCATGAAAGATGTCAATGAGAAGGCCAAGGGAGAATTGGAAATCGTCTTTACGGGTGGCCCAGAGGCTATTCCCGGATTCAAACAATTCGAGGCCCTTCGAAACGGCGTCGTTGATATCATCTTTGGGTGTGAATCCTACTATGGCCGGCAGGTTAGTGGCGCTGCCTATACCCATCTTACCCGTCTCGACCCAATCAAGGAACGCGAAAACGGATACTACGACTTCAGGGTTAAGCTTCTCAAAAAACACAACATCTACTATCTGGGCAGGGCTGAATTCGGCCCGTGGTTCCAAATATTCACCAATAAACCAGTAAAACGACCGCAGGAATTGGCGGGACAGAAAATCCGCGTCTCGGCTACTTACGAGGCCTTTGTAAGGAAGCTGGGTGCCGTACCGGTTACATTGCCCGGCTCAGACATCTACACCGCCCTTGAAAGGGGAACCATTGATGGGTATGCCTGGTCGGTCCTTGGAAATGTGCAGGCAGGGTGGTGTGACGTGTGCCATTACATCATTGAGCCTAGGATCTATCAGATGAACATTGAGGCCCTCGTCAATCTCAAGACCTGGCAACGTCTTCCCTCTCATCTCCGAAAACTCATGACCGATTGCATGATCGCCAATGAACGTAAATACAGCCAAGTGATGGTCGAAATCTCAGAAAAAGAATTCTTGGAGATGCAAGAACGGGGCATGAAATTGATAAAATTCTCGCCCGAAGATTCCCGCTGGTATGTGAATCTGGCCTATGAGGCCGGTTGGGAGGATGTTATCAAACAAAATCCCAAACTGGGTACCAAGCTCCGTAAATTACTTTCTCCGTGAGGATCTCTGAACATGGCCCTCTTTTCAACCCTAGACCGGATCTTCGACGGTTTGCTGAAGGCCTTTGCCTGGCTTGCGGGCTTCATGATGATGTTCGCCCTTGTAAGCGTTAGTGTCGATGTGGTCTTGAGGTACTTCTTCAACAAGCCAATCGGGTGGGTACTGCAGATAAGTGAGTATATACTCCTTTATATCCCCTTTCTGGCAGCAGGCTATGTGCTCAGGCAGGAAGGCCATATCCGAATTGACATTATTCTGAATCGAATCAGCCGCAGACTTCAGAATCGGATCAATATGGTCACGTCTCTTGTCGGGGCCTTGGTCATGCTCATTCTCACTTACTACAGCACCTATGTCACCTATGATTTCTACCAGAGGGGTGTGCCTACCCTAAAGTACCTCAAGATACCCGAATTTCTTGTCATAATGGTGATTCCTGCTGGTTGCTTTGTCTTTGCCGTAGAATTCGTAAGGCGGGCCTTCAGGTTATACAGGGAGCTCGGAGGTAATGGTCGGAAACAGGACTGACCAAAGGATAAGATCATAATTATGGAATGGTGGCTTGCACTTCTGCTCTTGTTGGGCGTCATGGTCGTACTGATGATGTCGGGGATGCCGGTAGCGGTTTCCTTCCTGCTGGTGGATCTCCTGGGGGCATTTCTCTTTCTTGGAGGCAAGGCAGGCGTTGTTCAGTTAGTCCTTAATATGATGGAGAGCCTTACCTCTTTCAGCCTCCTTCCTGTTCCCCTTTTCGTGCTTATGGGCGAGGTGATGTTTCATTCCCAATTGGGTTTCAAGGCCATCGATGTTATGGACCATTGGATTGGGAAGATCCCGGGACGCCTCGCCCTCCTTGCAATCCTTGGGGGAGCCACCTTTTCCACCATGAGCGGATCCACCTTGGCCACCACTGCGATTCTGGGCTCCATGCTTGTGCCGGACATGCAGAAAAGGGGCTACCACAAAAGCATGAGCATTGGCCCTGTGATGGGAAGCGGCGGTCTGTCCATGCTAATCCCGCCAAGTGCCCTCGCAATTCTGCTCGCGGCCCTGAATCAAGTCTCAGTCGGGGGCCTTCTTATAGCAGGCATCCTTCCAGGGTGCCTCATCGCCTTTTTTTACGCCGCATATGTGGTGATTCGGTGTCTGCTCCAGCCCCACCTGGCGCCGTCTTTTGAAGTCCCCAATTTATCCTTTGGGGAAAAACTCCGCGCAACCCTTATTCATGTGGTGCCCCTTGGCCTCATTATTTTTCTGGTGATTGGGCTGATATTCCTGGGTATCGCCACCCCATCCGAGGCCGCGGCTCTCGGTGCCCTGGGCACTATCTTTTTGGCCGCAGCTTATGGAAAAATGGGTTGGGAAACGCTGAAAAAAAGCATCATGGGAACAGTCCGAGTCACCTCCATGATGTTCATGATCATCGTGGGCTCCATGACCTTCAGCCAAATCATGGCCTTTTCAGGTGCCAGCGCAGGACTTATTCAGTTGGTTACAGGTCTGGACCTGCCGCCCATGATGGTCTTGATCAGTATGCAGGTCATACTTCTGTTTTTGGGCTGCTTCATGGACAACCTTTCTATGGTGATGATTGCTATTCCCATATTTCTGCCCATTGTCAATGCGCTTCATTTCAACACCCTGTGGTTCTCGCTGATCATGCTGATCAATATGGAGATGGCCAATACGACTCCCCCTTTCGGGCTCTTGCTGTTCGTGATGAAAGGCGTTGCCCCAAAGGGGACCACCATGGGGGATATTTACAAGGCCGGAGTCCCTTTTCTTCTTTGCGACGCCACGGCCATGGTCTTAGTGATGATCTTTCCCCAGATCGCTCTTTTTCTCCCGGGGCTCATGAAATGATATGCAATTCAGGTCAATCGGGTTTCTTTCAAGAGGCTGCCTATTGGATTAAGATGTTAGGAGGCAAAAAACATGTCTTTTAAGATCGGAATAGATGTTGGAGGGACTTTTACGGATTTTCTTTTGGTGGATGCCGAGGGGAATCCGGAAATTTACAAGGTTCTGTCCACACCTGACGACCCCTCGGTAGCCGTGATGACGGGCCTTGGCGAGATGGCCAAGGAAAAAGGCATGGCCGTTTCATCCTTCCTCAATAGTGTGGATATCATCGTACATGGCACCACGGTAACGACGAATGCGGTTCTCACCGGAAAGGTTGCCAAGACAGGACTCCTGACCACCAAGGGCTTCAGGGACGCACTGCAGATGCGGCGAGGGATCAGAGAGGAGCTTTACAATAACAGATATCTTCCTCCCCCGCCCCTAGTGCCCAGGTACCTTCGGGTGCCTGTTGAGGAACGCGTTGACTACTCCGGAAAGATCGTCAAACAGATAGTACTCCATGACGTTGACAAGGGGATCGATCTATTTAAGGCAGAGGGGGTTGAGGCGGTGGCCGTGTGCTTTATGCACGCTTATGCAAATACTGAAAACGAGTCCCGTGCAGCCGAACTTGTGGCCCAGAGGCTTCCTGGGACCTACCTTTCTGTATCATCAGAGATTCTCCCCCAAATCAGGTTTTATGATAGGGTAAGCACCACAGTGCTCAACTCGGCAGTGGGGCCTCTTTTGCGGGATTACCTCATGGCACTGACCGGAAGGCTCAAAAGTGAGGGCTTTTCAGGGATTCTCCTCATCATGCAGTCCAACGGCGGAGTCACTTCTCCTGAGACAGTGATGGGTCTGGCGGCCAGCACCCTGCTTTCAGGACCTGCAGCTGCCCCCGTTGCAGGGGCCACCTACGCAGGACTCCACGGAGAGACGAATTTCATCACCATTGACATGGGCGGGACCAGCTTCGATGCCTCGCTTGTCAAGGATTCAAAGCCCATTGTGACCACGAGTGGCAAGGTTAACCGCTATGCACTGGCCTTGCCCATGATGGAGATAAACACCATCGGCGCTGGAGGTGGAAGTATCGCCTGGATAGACGAAGGGGGACTGCTACGAATGGGACCCCAAAGCGCC
>DQZA01000308.1 GCA_011042035.1 Desulfobacteraceae bacterium | reverse complement strand
ATAAGATATCCTCTGTGACCTCTGTGGCTCTGTGGTGAATATATGGTGTGAAGTGAGGAGGGTATCAAGTCAAACTACAAACCGGTACCTGCATCAGCAATGTCTTGGAGGCTCTCAACATCCAGGATCCTTATGCGGGATCCGTCCACATCAATTAGTCCGCCTTTTTTCATTTTGGCCAAGATTCGGGACAATGTTTCTGGTATGGTGCCCAGGATGCTTGCAAGCTGGGTTTTGGATATATCAAGCTCTAGCTCCAGTGAATTATTGTTTCTTTTGCTTAGGTAAAGGAGATAAGCTGCAAGCCTGCCTGGGACTTCCTTTAGTGACAGCTCCTCTACCAATTGAGTAAACCTGCGGAGCCGCATGGAAAGCACTGCCAGCATGCCAAGGGCCAGCTCTGGCTCTCTTCGAATAAGGTTGACGAAGGATTCCTTGGGGAAGAAAAATATGCGGCTCTCTTCAATGGCGGTAGCGCTGGCAGGAAATTTCTGGCCCGTAAATACAGGCACCTCGCCAAATGGCTCCCCAGGGCCAAATATGTGCAGGATTTGTTCTCTACCCTCCCAGGATACCTTGTAGATCTTGACTCTCCCACTCACAACCACATAAAAACCCGTCCCATCCTCCCCTTCGGAAAATATCTCCTGCCCCTTCTTGAATATCTGGTCCACAACGATCATGGAAAGCTCTCCAAGGTGTTTGCGGGACAGGCTCTCAAACAATGGGATAGAGGCTATTTCATCTATTATTCCCATAAGAACTTTTGCCTATCTTTCTTCAGCCTTACCTTCCTTCTTATGCGAAAATTCCCATCGTTTGTCCAGAAAATATAGGAGGGGGACCCGAGGTGGCCGATCTGCGTGGTTCGGGGTACTTAGCCAGGAGTAATTTACGAGTAAGGCCATTGCTTCCTCGGCTATACCTTTGATGATATTATTAGTAAGAGCCCAAAGATAAAAAATTCTGGATGTGCTTCCTACTATAGCGGCAAGTGATAGCACCGTGCTGATAACTGGTGAGAGCGGCACTGGAAAAGAACTCATTGCCCGAGCTATTCACAACCATAGTCAGCGCGCAAAAAAGTCCTTTGTGGCCGTGAACTGCGGCGGACTTCCCGACACCCTCATAGAATCAGAGCTTTTCGGCTATGAGGCAGGCGCCTTTACGGGCGCCTCAAAGCCCAAACCCGGTAGATTTGCTCTGGCTCAGGGCGGTACCCTGTTTCTGGATGAAATCGGTGATCTCCCTCCTCTACTTCAGGTAAAACTTCTTCGAGTGCTGCAGGAAAAGACGTACGAGCCCCTGGGCGGGGTCAAGACCCTAAAGGCTGATGTTCGTATTGTAGCGGCAACCCACCACGATCTCGAAGAAATGGTAAAGGAAGGTAGATTTCGAGAGGACCTATTTTACAGGATCAACGTGATCAAGATAGAGCTACCCCCCTTGAGGGAGCGAAGAGAAGATTTACCCCTTCTGATTAATAACTTTATTAATCGTTTTTCCACACTTCAGGACAAGACCGTCACCGGGGTTTCACCTGAGGCCTTAATCCTGCTAATGAGCTATAGCTATCCAGGCAACGTGAGGGAGAAGGATGCGAAGGCATGGCGTCATTAGCTCCAACATGGCATTACAATGTATCTATCAAAGCCGTTGCAGAAAAATGCGCATACCTAACCAAGAATGGTGAGTACCAAAAGGCGGTAGAGGTGGTGGGCGAGGCAATCTCGGCCAAAGAAACAAATGCGTATTTATACAGATTGCGGGCTTTTGTTTATGCCCTTATGACGCTGAGGTGCATGGGCTCTATGTCATGGAGGATCTTGGCGAGCATGAATCCTGGTATGGTGACTTTAACCACAAGACCATAGAAAAGCTTCAGCAATGGGAGGAAAAGAAGGCCAGAGAGAGGCAAGAGGAGCTTTGCAAGAGATATTTTGAGGATTGCAAGAAATTCGAAAAGCATATTAGAGTAAGCGATCCGGCAACTGAAATCCTTAAATTTGTTGAGGCCTAGGGAATAGATGCCGTGATTATGTGCAGAAAGGGTGAGGCCGGAATATTCAAGATGGGGAGGGTGGCAGAGCGGATTGTGCGCAATGCCACTGTTCCAGTGGTGACTGTTCCAGGCGAAAATGGAGCAGGTGAAAAATAGGCCCGAAGCTTCTTTGTCCAGGAACGATCTCGACCCAGGGGGTGATTCTTTAAGACTCTTGGAGGAGGCGCTTGTCCAATGTCCCCCTATCTAGGGGGCAGTAGGCCTTTCTATGGTTGCCATATCCACGCATTATCCGCTACAATTTATTAATTGATACACATTGTAGAAGTAGTGGTTCCTGGCGGCTCTTTACCCATTTACGAAAATCAAGGCCCGTGGACGATCTTACCAGGCAACTAAAGGAAGCAGATCAGAAAATAAGGATCCTCTTTGAGATAACCAGGTTTGTCTCATCACCCCTTAGCCTGCAGGACGTATTGGATGCCATTGTTGATTTATTGATAAAGGAGTTTAAGTTAGACGCCTGCTCCATTCGCCTGCTGGACGGGGATGGCACTCTCAGAATTAAGAGCCATAGAGGCCTCAGCCAGGCCTTCATAGAGCGCGCTACGAGAAAGCCGACCATAGACTCCTATTCAGGAGAGTGTTTTCTGACTGGAAGGATATTGATAATCAACGATGCAGATCAGGTAGACAAGCCTATCTCTACAAACCGGATCGTTTACGAAAACATTAGATCGTTTGCCCTTGCACCTATCAGGGTAGAAGGACAAACTATTGGTGTATTGGTGACCTCTTCAAGGAAGAAGAATTACTTCCACAAAAGGTTCAACGACGTGATCTATATCATTGCAAACCAGATTGGCGTGGCTATCCGGATCTCGCAGTTGTACGAAGAGATCTCCAATTTGAACAGAGAACTTGAAATGAAGGTCGAACAGAGGACATCTGAGCTCAAACAGAAGGCCCAAAAACTCATGGAGGCTGAAAAATTCGCAGCCCTGGGAAAAATGTCTCAGAGGGTGGCAGATGAGTTGAGGAACTCACTTACTGTTATAGGGGGATTTGCAAGGCGGCTCAGTGAAAGGGTCGCTGATACTGACCCTTCGAAGGAGTACGTGGATATTATTGTAGAAGAGGTAAAGGCCTTGGAGGGGAAGGTATCGAAACTCATAAAGATTGACTCCTATGAGACAGGTTGAAAAGGGGAAAAACATGGGGAGGCGTGAGTACCCGAGAGGAAGGGCCTTAAAGAAGGAGATTGAAAGACTTATGAGGAGGGGAGAAGAGGCGGACATTGGCAAAATTCTTTCATACCCTCCCCGCGCTGTAATTAACCCATTATTCGGGCTCCTCCTGAGTACGGATCCCTCGGTGAGATGGCACACGATTGTTGCCATGGGAGAGGTTGTCAGGCAGTTGGCTGAAGAGGATATGGAATCGGCTAGGGTGATTTTAAGAAGACTCATGTGGCAACTCAACGACGAGTCAGGAGGAATTGGCTGGGGATGCCCCGAGGCAATGGGCGAGATTCTGGCAAGAAATAGAAAACTGGCAGAAGAGTTTGCGCCTATTGTTGTCTCGTATGTGAGGGAGGACGGAAATTTTCTGGAGTACGAGGCGCTTCAGCCCGGCGCCATTTGGGCTGTCGGACGCCTGGCACAGGCATGGCCTGACTTGGTAAAGGGGGCAGGGGTTTATATTTTGCCCTTTTTGAGCTCTAGGGCACCACAAACAAGAGGTGTTGCGATTTGGGCCTTGAGCTATCTGGGAGATAGAGATCTTGTAACGAGGCTTCGGCCTTTTGTGCAGGACAGCTCAGAGCTGGAAATCTATCGTGGTGGTGTGCTGTCCCGAGTCACTGTTGGTCAATTAGCCAAAGAGGCCCTCTCCCACCTCAGCGGGAACAGGGCCTCAAGCAGTCGGAAAGGAGGTCCGGACAAGACGATCGCCTGATATGAGCCTGTGTTAAACCGCAGGGGCCGATTCACGGGCCTCGGCCAATGTGGGGCTAGGTACCTTCTCGTGTTCAGGCTCAGTAAGGTATTCCTCTTTCCAGATTTTGTCAGCCAATCGTCCCCACCTTGCTGCATAGGCATCCATCTGGTCCTTTTTGACTGTATAGATTTCCTCGGCTCCTGGGTGGGTGAATCTTGCGTTACAGACTTGAATCACTTCTCGCATAACATGTGGATTGTCGATGATCATGCACGGGCGCAGATGATTGGGATTGTGTGGTTGCCGTGAGCGTATATGACGGAACAGGTGACTATTAAGTGCTTCCTTCAAGGATTTCTGATGGATGTTGTCAACCGCTATATGGGTGTAAACGCAAGGTTCAACATCCCCTTTAGCATTAACGTGGAAATAGCGCCTACCTCCTGCGATACAACCTTCCACATAAGGCCCGTCATTCCAGAAATCCAGCACAAACATTGGCCTATGGTTCCTTATGAAATTTACCTGTCTCCTGAGGTGATCCCTCTGTTTGGGTGTCACCATGAGCGAAAAGTCCGCCTTGCCGTTTACAGGGATGTATAAGAAATACATCTGAGCAAAAGAACCGAGAGAAATCATTTCATCGATGAATTTGAGGGATGAAACGGTGTAGACATTCTGTCGTGTTACCGTGGCAGATGTCCCAATAATAACGCGGGCGTCATTGAGGTACTCAAAGGCCTTCATGATGCGCTTGTACACGCCTTTACCTCTCCATGCGTCTGTCTCCTTTTCGCCCCCCTCAATGCTAATCACAACAGCAGTATTGCCAACGTCGGCAAAGCGCTGGGCCTTTTCGCGAGTCATCAGCGTGCCGTTGGTATAAACCTGGAAAAAGATATTGGGATGCCTCTCCAGGAGGGTGAAAAGATGAGGGTAAACAAGAGGCTCACCGCCCAAGATAGTCACAAAATGTATGCCTAGTTCATCACATTCATCAAGCAGCCTATCGGCTACTTCAAGAGAAAGCTGTGGCCTCATGCCGTAGCCTAGGGTGTAACATCCCTTGCATCTCAGATTGCAGTGCAGCGTTGGGCTAAGTATCATGATAAAGGGCGGTCGGAAACCCTGTTCCTTTTCCCATTTATCCCGCAATTTTCCGCCCTCAAACCATGCGCCGTTAAAAAGGGTTTCAAACAATCGTACCCTACGCTCATTGGGGAGGTACTCCAAAACCCTATGGAAGAGATCTTTAGCAGGATGGCCTGGCGTCTGCAACAGTGTGCGCACCTTTCGGATGCCATTCAATACCTCCGGGTCATTACTAAGCCATTCCGCTAAATAGGTGAGCCTTATGAGATTGTCGTCAGAGATTTTCGGAAGTAGCCGAATGATACCCCGTGCAGCCTGCTGCGTACCATGCTCTCTTATACTTTTACCCATAACCAGACCTCCTTTGCTCT
>DQZA01000198.1 GCA_011042035.1 Desulfobacteraceae bacterium | reverse complement strand
TAATGAGGTAAGAGCGGAAATGATCGGAATTCGAGTTCGAAGGTACCGTTGGTATGCCTTTATCATTTCAGGGGTATTTACAGGGCTGGGAGGTGCGCTGTGGAGCTTCGTGAATGGACATGTCACCCCCGAAACGGCTGAGTGGGTTTTTTCTGGTGAAATAGTGTATATGACACTTTTGGGTGGGTTCATGATATTTGAAGGCCCGATTGTTGGGGCAATCCTATATACATACCTCAAGCTTTATGCCGTAAGTACGACCCAGTACTGGATGTTCATAATTGGTGCCACGCTAATCCTTCTTGTCCTGCTGCTTCCAGATGGAATAACCGGAGGCCTGGTCAGGTTGTTTAAATTCACCAAGGTGAGGCTCAAGCCTCAGGAGCCGCTAAATGCTTAGAGTCAGGGAACTGGTAAAGGAGTTTGACAAGGTCGTTATAATAGATCGTGCCAACTTCGAGGTAAAAGAAGACGAAATTGTGTCATTGGTGGGGCCCAATGGGGTCGGTAAGACCACCTTGGTGAACCTCATCAGCGGGCACTTGTACCCCACATCAGGTACGATAGAATACCGAGGTAAGGATATTACCACCGCAACCCCTTATGTACGAATAAAATTGGGGATAGCCAGAAACTTTCAGATTACCAATCTGTTTGATGGCGCAACGGTATTGGATAACGTGAGAATCTGTTTATTCTCCATATACGGAAAAATAAGAAACTGGGTCCTTTCTGCGAACCACTACAAAGATGTTACCGAAGAGGCAATCCACATTCTTGAAACATTCGGCTTATCCGATAAAGCAAATCTGTTCCCTGATTCCCTCTCCGAGGGGGATAAAAAGGTGCTTGATACTGCCATGGCCTTTGCCCTGAAGGCCAAATTCCTACTCCTTGACGAACCAACTAGCGGTGTTGCTACAGCAGACAAATTTAAGGTCATGGACACCATCATCTCGGCCATCAAAAGACAGAAAATGAGCTGCATGATCATAGAGCATGATATGGATATTGTTTTCGATTACTCAGACCGAGTCCTGGTCTTGTATGGCGGGGAAATTATTGCGTCAGGCCATCCCAAAGAAGTTATGGAACAAGACAAGGTAAAAGAAATCCTTTTTGGAGTAAGAGGGTGAGCCCGTTTCTAAGCCTCCAAGAATTAGAGTGCCAGATAGCCTCCACTAGTATCCTGCGGTCCTGCTCTCTGGATATTGAGGAGCGTGAAATCGTTTGCCTCCTCGGAAGAAATGGTGCAGGGAAAAGTTCAATCCTGAAATCTATTATTGGTCTCTATCCCTTGAAAAGAGGTTCCATTTCTTTCACGGGGCGCGATATTACCAGGATTCCTTGCCACGAGAGGGTGCTTTCCGGAATCGCATACGCCCCTGAGGACTCGAGGCTTTTTCCCGACCTAACAGTCCAAGAAAATATCCAGCTAGGGTTTTGGATAATAAAAGAGACCCAGAGATCAGGGACCTTTGACTTTGATAAAATATTTGAGATCTTTCCACCGGTCAAGAGACTTCTGAGAAGAAAGGCCGGAACCCTTAGTGGCGGGGAGAAAAAGATGGTTTCTATTTCAAGGGCACTTGCCCTTTGCCCTTTCTTGCTATTACTGGACGAATCCTTCGAAGGTCTTTCCCCGCTTGTGGTTGCCACCCTCAGTAACGCGATGCTTACCATAAGAGACGAATTGGGAGTGTCTATACTCCTTGCTGAATCCAACGTACACAATGCCAGTCAGGTGGCGGAAAGGGCCTATATCATTGATAGGGGGGAAATAATATTTGAGGGACATCCCTCGGAAATTCTTTCCAACGAAGAATTAATAAGACTTGTAGGGAAATAGGATCCAAAACTTATCCCATAATGCAGGAGGTCAAAGCTAATGAACAGGGTAACCCTTTTTAGGACAACGCCTCGAATTGTTTTTGGTTCGGGGGCGATTAACCAACTGCCTTCAGAAATCAAATCCCTTGGCGGGGGCAAGGTATTTCTGATCACAGACAAGGGGATCGTCAATGCAGGATTGGCAAGAAAGATTACTGATCTCTTGGACAATGCCAAGATCAAATACAGCGTATTTGATGCGGTTGAACCCGATCCCCGTTACGAAATAGTGGAGAAAACCCTGAGGATCCTCCGCGAGGAAAAAACTGACCTGGTTTTGGGCCTTGGCGGGGGAAGCTCCATAGACATTGCCAAGACAACCGCTGCCCTCGGCCTTAACCGAGGACCCGTTTCACAGTACTTCGGCATAGATCTTATCCCCAAAGCCGGCTTGCCATCAATCATTATCCCAACAACCGCTGGCACAGGAAGCGAAGTCACACCTATAGCCATACTGTCAGACGAGAAAGAAAAACTTAAGAAGGGCATTGTTAGCTCCCACCTCTTTCCCTCAATTGCACTACTTGACCCAGACTTGACCATAGGCCTTCCCCCAAATATCACCGCATCCACTGGCATGGACGCACTCATACACGCAATAGAGGCGTATACCTCGGTCAATGCCACGAGCCTTACCGATCTCTTGGCATATAGGGCAATGGAGTTGCTATACCAAAACATCAGAGCTGCTTATGCCAATGGATCCAATTTGGAGGCTCGCTCTGCGATGTTAGAGGGTAGCCTTCTTGCGGGGATGGCCTTTGCAAACGCTGGCGTCACCGCGGTACATGCCTTTGCATATCCAATCGGCGCAGAATTTCACATCCCTCATGGCGTGGCCAATACCCTTATGCTTCCCCATGTCATGAGGTTTAATCTATTGGGCAATGTTCCCAAGTTCGCTCGCATTGCCGCAGCCTTCGGGATACCTTCTGCAGGTATGACTATCCTCACCATGGCGGAAAAGGCAGTTGAGGCCATTGAGCGCCTGGCCGATGACCTCAAGGTCCCCAGACACCTTAAAGAGTTCGGGATACGACAGGAGCACATCCCTCAGCTGGCCGAAGGGGTTATGAAGGTGACTAGGCTCCTTGCCAACAATCCCCGCACGTTGACCCTGCAAGACGCCCAAGAGATCTATAAAGCGGCCCTTTAAGGGACTGGAAAGGAGGTGAGGCGCAAAGATACGTGGCCATCTATGGCCTAGATTGAACGGAACCGGTGGCAGTTACTGGGTTTCCACCTGGAACGGCCGTGGGGGAAAAGTGTGTCTAACCAATAACTCGCATCATTGATGCTTTAAGGAGGAACACATGAAACGAAAGAGTCTATTTGAAGCACTAGTCGCAACCAGCATTCTTCTTATGCTCATTGTGACTGCTGGGACAGCATCCGCATCAAAGCAAGCCCCGGATTTTATCAAGGTGGGAGTAGTCCTTCCCTTAAGCGGCCCCGCGGCTTGGGCAGGAGTATCCATTAAAGAGGGATGCGATTTGGCCATGGAAGAAATCAATGCCAAAGGGGGAATATACATAAAGGAATTCGGAAAAAGGATCCCCCTGAAAGTGCTTTACGAGGACAACCAGTCTAAGCCGGCATTAGGGGTGGCAGTGGCAGAAAAGCTCATTACAAGGGACAAGGTGCATTACCTTGTCGGCAGTGCCTTTCACAGCTCTGTGACCATGGCTGTGATGGAGCTTGCCCCCAAATACAATATTCCCATACAAAGCTTCATGCCGGTAAGTGAAGCTATTTCGGATAAGATAAAAAAGAATCCAAAGAGGTACTGGAATTTCTGGAAAGGGGATTTTGGTAGCAGTGCTTATGGAAAAACCATCTATCACACGTATAAATGGCTTGCAAGAGAGGGTCTATTTGAGCCCAAGCGGAAAACGATAGCATTCGTAGTGGAGGACACGGACTTCGGTAGATCAAACGCGGATGTGTCACTGGAAATGATGGAGAAAGATGGGTGGAAAAAGGTTGCCTACGAAGTGGTTCCTGTTGGACACAACGACTTTTATCCACAGCTGACCAAGCTAAAGGTGTCGAGGCCGGATGTAGTGGTATCCTGTTTCACAGCCCTGAATTCAGGCGTTTCCTTCCTAAAGCAGTTCAAAGAATCCGGCTTGCATAGCTCACACATGGCCATTTTCTATCCTTTATATCCGCAACTGGTGGCCCAGGCGAAGGATGCTGCAGAATACCTCCTGTGGACACCGCTGCTGTTGAACCCGTCCAAACTCAAACATCAGGCCGTTTTTCTGGAGAAATTCAAGAAGAGGTATAACAAGCCCATGAACAATCAAAACGGCGCCGGCTACGACGGGATGCTGGGAATCATAACAGCCTTTGAGGTGGCCGGCTCTCTTGACACGAAGAAAGTGGTAGCAGCCATTGCTAAGACGGACTACCAAGGGGTTTTGGGAAGGTACAAGTACAACCTAGAACGCCACGAGATTATGGACGGTGTTGATTACATTCCAATACCCGCTGCACAAATTGTAAATGGCAAGAACGCCATTATCTGGCCCACCAACATGGCAGGAGCAACATACAAGAAGCAGCCGTGGCTGAGGTAACTTGGCCAGGAACAATAATTGCGGAGTGCCATTATGGACATCCTTCTCGCAGTGGAAGGGGTTTGGAAAACATTCGGTGGAGTCGTCGCTTTAAGCGACGTCAGCTTCACCGTCAACAAGGGGGAAATTGTAGGTCTTATCGGCCCCAATGGGGCCGGTAAGACCACCCTTTTTAACGTAATAGTAGGCTTCTACACCCCTGAAAGGGGAAAGATCCTGTTCAAGGGCAAGAACATTACTGGAACGAAACCACACGCCATATGCAAGAAGGGCATAGCCAGAACCTTTCAGGTACCTAAGCCCTTTGGCGGTCTGACCGTTTTCGAGAACATGATGGTTGGGGCCTCCTTTGGGACCGGCAAACAGATCACCACCGAATTAGCTGACAGGGTCAAAGAAATCCTGTCTTGGGCAGGACTTGACTCAAAAGCTGCTATGCCAGCCAATACGTTGAATTTGGTGGAAAGGAAAAAGCTCGAGGTGGCAAGGGCCCTGGCAACCTGTCCTGAAGTGATTCTTCTGGATGAAACGATCTGTGGATTGAATCCTGCTGAGGCCTCGGAAATGGTTACTTTCATAGAAAGACTTAGGTCTTCCGGCATTACCATAATCATTATAGAGCACGTGATGAGAGTTATAATGGACCTGTCGGACCGAATAGTGGTCTTGCATTATGGGAAAAAGATCTCCGAAGGAACACCCTTGGAGGTTGCCAACGATCCTCAAGTCATCGATGCTTACCTGGGGGTATGAACGGATGCTTGAAGTTGATAATCTGGTTGTCTTTTACGGAGACGCCCAGGCATTATGGGGAATTGACATAATGGTTAACGAGGGTGAGATCTGCGCGCTGGTGGGAAGCAACGGCGGAGGCAAAACAACCTTTTTGAAGGCCGTGTGTGGCCTTCTCCCAATCCGCCAGGGCTCAATAAGGCTGGCAGGGAAGGAACTGACCCACGCTGGTGCGGAAG
>DQZA01000024.1 GCA_011042035.1 Desulfobacteraceae bacterium | reverse complement strand
GGTGGTCTACAGCCATTATGTGGTATGGGTGTAACATCCCTGATTACGCTAACTGTGAAGCCCTCCATCTGCAACGCCCTTAGCGCTGCTTCTCGCCCCACTCCAGGGCCCTTTATCCTCACTTCAGCCACTTTTAGCCCCTGTTCCATTGCCTGTTTAAGGGCGTCCTGAGCAGCCATCTGGGCCGCAAATGGGGTGCTCTTTCTTGATCCCTTGAACCCAATACGCCCAGCACTAGATTGAGCTATCACGTTTCCGTCATTATCTGTGACAGTGACTATCGTGTTATTGAATGTAGATTGAATGTGAATAATTCCAGTTGGCACATTCTTTTTTTCTTTCCTTGCCTTCCCTCTTTTACGAACAGCTTTTGCCATCTTTCTTCCCTTTTAACTTGCCCTATCTTGTCTGTTTGGTCCCTGCCTGCAGCAGGCAGGTGTTTGGTCTGTTTGGTTCATTTCGAAATTCATAACCAGCAGGCTATACCTCATACCTTGCCTCACACACCAGACAGCCAGAGAAACCGGCATCTTGGTTTATTTCTTCTTTTTGCCCATCACGGCCCTTCTGGGGCCTTTCCTCGTCCTGGCATTTGTACTGGTTCTCTGGCCCCTCACTGGAAGCCCTCTCCTATGCCTCAAGCCCCTGTAAGCGCCAAGATCCATGAGTCGCTTGATATTCATGGAAACCTCTCTCCTGAGATCTCCCTCTACCTTGTATTTCTCATCAATTATCTTGCGTATGGCGGTAATCTGCTCGCCGGTAAGCTCATCGGATTTAGTGTCCCAGTCAATGCCCGCCTCTGTAAGGATTTTTTGCGCCGAGCTCCTTCCTATACCGTAAATATAGGTCAGAGCTATTTCCATCCTCTTTCCCTTAGGTAGATCTACTCCCGCTATTCTTGCCAATTTACAACTCCTTCCAAACCGCCCTTTTTAACCCTGTCTCTGCTTATGACGGGGGTTTTCACATATAACCCTCATCACGCCCTTGCGGCGGATGATCTTACACTTATTGCATATCTTTTTAACTGAAGGTCTCACTTTCATGGCATACTCCATATCACCAAAGCCAAAAAATCAGTAAGTTTACCTAAAAGACTCGTCCCTATCCTAACTTTACCAAAAAGCTGTTACCTCTCGTCTTTATGTCCCCTGTATATAATTCTTCCCCTGTTAAGATCATAAGGGGACAGTTCCACCACCACAGTATCACCCGGTAAAATCTTAATAAAGTGCATCCTCATCTTGCCGGAGATGTGAGCAAGAACCCGATGCCCGTTCTTAAGTTCCACCCTGAACATGGCATTCGGCAAGGTCTCAATAACAACACCTTCTACCTCAATCCCTTCTTCTTTTGCCATAGCCCCCTCAAAGCGATCGTGAGGTTAACCCGGAACCCGAGTCTATCGCGTCCTTCCGAAGCCCTTCTTCATAAATCCTTCGTAATGCCTCGTTAGCATGTGAGCTTCAATCTGACTCATGGTATCAATAGCTACTCCCACCACTATTAATAGAGCAGTGCCACCAAAATAGAATGGGACATTCAACTTATAAATCAGAATCTGAGGCAATACACAAATCGCTGAGACGTAAATGGCGCCAAAAAAAGTAATCCTCGTGAGTACCCTATCAATATAATCTGCGGTGTTCTTACCAGGTCTTATGCCCGGGATAAAACCCCCATATCGCTTCATATTATCTGCAACATCAACGGGGTTAAAATGGACTGCGGTATAAAAGTAGCAAAAGAAGAATATAAATATGACATAGATCAATATATATACTATATGTCCTGGAGCCAGAAAATTCACAATCGTTTGCAGCCAAGGAATGTTCCGAGTGTTCAAAAAATTAGCGATAGTAGCAGGAAACATTATGATTGATGAGGCAAATATTGGTGGAATAACTCCCGCCGTATTCACTTTTAAAGGCAAATGGGTGCTTTGCCCACCGTACATTTTTCGCCCCACAACCCGCTTGGCGTACTGAACAGGAATGCGCCTCTGGCCCGTTTCCACAAAAACTATGACCCCCACCACTGTTATCATCAGGGCCAAAACAATTATCATGAAAAATGGCGTAAGTTCACCTGTAGACATCAACCTGAACGTATTGGCAACCGCCGTTGGAAAACGAGCCACTATCCCAGCAAATATTATGAGAGAAATACCGTTTCCAATTCCCCTCTCAGTTATTTGCTCGCCAAGCCACATCAGAAACACTGTACCTGCAGTTAGTGTAATCATGGTGAGCAACCTAAAACCCCAACCACCCACCGGTACAACTGCAACCCCACCCGGACTTGACATCCGTTCTAGTCCAATGGCAATGCCAAAGCCTTGCACGATACACAGAAGCACAGTCCCATAACGGGTATACTGCGTTATTTTTTTCCTTCCTTGCTCCCCCTCTTTTTTTAACTTTTCAAGGTACGGGACTACGACAGCAAGCAGCTCTAGGATAATAGCTGCACTAATGTATGGCATTATGCCGAGGGCCATTACCGACATTCTCCGCAGGGCGCCTCCTGAAAACATGTCAAAGAGCCCAAAAAGGGTACCCTGCTTTGAGCCGAAAAAGGCTGAAAGAGCGGCCCCGTCTATTCCAGGAGTAGGAATATGGCAGCCCAATCGATATACAGCGAGCATGAAAAAGGTAAAGAGTATTCTTCTCTTCAGCTCGGGAATCTTAGCTATGTTTTGCAGGCCACCTATCAATTATTATATTTCCTCTCAAAAAATTTCGGCTACTACCGCAGCCACTCAACTTCCTTATGCCTAACTTCTCAACCAGTTAAAGAAGTTCAACCTTTCCCCCAGCCGCTTCGATCTTTTGAACCGCCGAAATGGACGCCTTGTGAACTTTTACTACAAGGGGCTTCTTGATCTCCCCTTCACCCAGTAGTTTTACACCATCCTTCACTTTCTTCACAAGGCCTGCCTGCCGCAGTACATCCACATCTACCGTGGTATTGGCTTCAAACCGGTCCAAATCTTTTATATTAAGAGTTGCATATTCGCTGCGAAAAAGATTTGTAAACCCTCTCTTAGGGAGCCTTCGGTGAAGCGGCATCTGACCGCCCTCAAACCCAGGTGCAGGCCCCCCGCCTGAACGGGCCTTCTGCCCTTTGTGGCCTCTACAGGAAGTTTTTCCATGACCTGACCCAGGTCCTCTACCAATTCTCTTTCTCTTTTTCCTCGAGCCTTCAGCAGGCGCTAAATCGTGAATTTTCATGTCATTACCCTGTGTCTCTATCCTATTTTTACGAGAAAGGACACCTTCTTAATCATTCCCCTTATGGCCGGCGTATTCTCAAGCTCCACCGTTTTGTGAAGCTTTGTGAGTCCCAGCCCTCTTAGGGTCTCCCTAATCTTCTTATTGTAACCTATCCCGCTTTTGACCAGTGTTACTTTTATCTTGTCCGCCATTGCGTTATCCCAAATTCATCCAAAGGAATTTATTTTGTGATCTCTTCTGCTGCCTTATTCCGCCTCTTGGCAATCTCCTCAGGACTTTTCAACGAACGCAAGCCCATTATTGTGGCCCTAACCACGTTGTGCGGGTTATTAGAACCCAAACACTTTGTGAGAATATTTTGGATCCCCACCGCCTCAAGAACCGCCCTGACAGCACCACCCGCAATAATTCCGGTACCAGGTCTAGCTGGCTTAAGCAATACCCGGCCTGCTCCCCACTTGCCGATGACTTCATGGGGGATAGTGGAATCCGCAAGGGACACAGGTTGCATGTCTCTCTTGGCCTTTTCTACCCCTTTGCGGATCGCCTCTGGGACCTCATTGGCCTTTCCCAGCGCACTGCCAACAGTTCCCTTGCCATCTCCCACGACTACGATGGCACTAAAGCTGAAACGCCGTCCACCTTTAACTACCTTTGCCACACGGCTAATGTGGACAACCTTTTCAATGTATTCAACCTCATCCTGTTCCCTATACAATGGATCTCTCCCTGTTATCATAGCCAGCCATTATTCTCCAATCTAAGCTCTAAAGGTTTTCGCACTAAAACTCTAACCCCACCTCGCGGGCAGCTTCTGAAAGCGCCTTGACTCTACCATGGTAGAGGAAGCCATTTCTGTCGAACACCACCTTCTTTATGCCTTTCTTTAATGCCCTTTCCGCGATTTCTTTACCCACAATCGCCGCACCTTTCTTGTTGCACCCCTCATTGCCTATCTTCTCTTTTATTCCTTTTGATACAGAAGACGCCTCCACAAGTGTGGTTGACGTGGTGTCATCGATTATCTGGGCATAGATATGTTTGAGACTCCTGAAAACACACAAACGGGGCCGTTCAGGTGTACCCTTTACCTTCTTTCTAACCCGCTTCTTTCTTCTAACCCTTGACTCAGCCCTATTAAAGGCTCCCATTTCCTATCCTCTCTACTACTTTGTTATTTTGCGCCAGCCTTACCAGCCTTGCGCCGGATTACTTCATCCTCATACTTGATGCCCTTTCCTTTAAAAGGTTCAGGCGGCCTCAGGGCACGAATGTTTGCCGCGGTTTGGCCCAAAAGCTCCTTGTCAATGCCGCTCAGCGTTATCTTGGTTCTTTCGACTCGTGCTTCTATGCCTTTGGGTAACTTAAAGTTGATGGGATGAGAATAGCCTAAATTAAATACTACTGCATCTCCACTCACCTCAGCGCGGTATCCCACACCAACAATCTCGAGGTTTTTCTCAAAGCCCTTGGTTACCCCTGTTACCATATTGTCCACAAGAACCCTAAAAAGGCCTTGCAATGCACCAGCATCCTTTCTCTTGCGGGTCCCGTCCACAGACACATGTATTTTGTCCGAATCGATTGAAAGCTTTACCAAGGGGTGGATTTTCCTCTTGAGCTCACCTTTAGGCCCTTTCACTACAAGGACATCATCTTCCATCTTAACCTGTACCCCTTGCGGTATAGGTACAGGGCGTTTACCAATTCGGGACATTCAAAAACCTCCACTTATTCTCCTGGGAAGTATATAGCCTTCGTTCAGATCCCTTGAGGACAGTGACATAAACAGGATAAAAGCTATCAATTACCAAACAGCGCACAAAATCTCTCCACCGACCTTCATCTTCCTAGCCTTCTTATCCGCCATTATTCCCTTCGAGGTGGAAACTATGCTAATCCCAAAGCCGTTTAGAACCTTGGGAATTTCGTCATATCCAGCATAAACCTTTCTGCTCGGTTTGCTGATGCGCTTTAGGCCCTCAATCACTGGCCGGCCCTGTTCATCATATTTCAAAAAAATCCTCAGGATACCCTGTTTTCCATCTGGCATGACCCTAAAGTTTTTTATGTAGCCCTCTGCTTTTAAAACCTTTGCAATGTTAACCTTCATCTTTGAGCTGGGTATATCCACAGACTCATGCGAGGCCCTTTGGGCGTTTCTGATCCTTGTTAACATATCTGCAATGGGATCGGTCATTGTCATGC
>DQZA01000148.1 GCA_011042035.1 Desulfobacteraceae bacterium | reverse complement strand
ATTCATGTATGCAAGCATTAGAACCTCGCCGGATTTGTAGTCCTGGACGATAGCCGGAATCAGACCGTTTCCCTTTTTGAAATCTAACATTTGGATATACATTTCTCCTGTGCACTAATTAGTATCCATCCATAAATTCCCTCTCCCTTGAGGGAGAGGGATAGGGTGAGGGTGTAACCCCTTGATATCACACCCCCCTGCCTGCTGCAGGCAGGCTCACCCAGCCTCTCCCCCTCGAGGGGGAGAGGTGTATAGAGTTTATGGCTGGGCACTAATTAGTGCTTATCATAAGCCAAATAATACATATAGCACGAGGGCATTAGATAATTCAAGTGGCGCAACGCCCTTTTACATCATGGACGTTGCATACGGGGTTACTAGGTGAGAGGTGACCACCTAATTGACCGCATGCAGCCATGATGTCAGGTCCTTTACTCTTTCTTATGATGGCAGTGATGTGTTTTTCAATGAGCAGTTTTTGAAAACGACTTATCCGTTCCGCGGAAGAGGGTTGGAATTGGGAGTTTTCATGTTTATTGAAAGGGATTAGATTTACCTTTGCCCTTATGCCTTGCAATAGTTTTACTAGGTTCTCGGCATCCTCTTCGCTGTCGTTAATGCCATCCATCATAATATATTCGAAGGTTATCATCCGCCTGCTAGGCAGTGGAAAATCACGGCAGGCGTCCATAAGCTCACTCAGCGGATATCGTTTGTTTATAGGCATAAGAAAGCTGCGGGTCTTGTCATTAGCTGCGTTTAAGGACACTGCTAAATTTACAGTTATGTCTTGGCCCAATTTTCTCATCTGAGGAACAAGTCCTGAGGTGGATAAGGTGACCTTCCTATGGGAGAAGTTCATGCCGTCTGGGCTAATAAGGTTTTGAAGGGCCTTGAGCACATTGGAATAGTTGGCTAGCGGCTCTCCCATGCCCATCAGGACAATATTGGTTAGCCTATTGGGGTTGGATACTCTTGATCGGACCTGAATGACTTGGTCCACTATCTCGCTCGCCTCAAGGTTTCTAATTAAGCCGCGGCTACCCGTAAGACAAAACTTGCAGCCCATGGCGCATCCCGCCTGAGAGGATATACATAGCGTCAGATGGTCCCGCTCAGGAATAAGTACTGATTCAATTAAGTGACCATCCTTTAACTTGAAGATATATTTTTCCGTCCCATCCCGAGAAACAAGGATATCAGTAATTTCCAGGCATTGGAGATCCACAGTCTGCTCAAGGGTACTTCTCAGTTTCTTAGGAAGATCAGTCATATCACCAAATGATTGGGCGAGCCTGCGGAAGATCCAATGCCTGATCTGCCTCCCCCTGTAAGCAGGCAGGCCCTGATTCACCGCCCATCTTTCGATTTCAGCACTGCTTAATCCCTTTAGGTCTGGAGTCTCCTGCCTATTTGAGGTGCTAATCTTCATTGTCTTTATGGATGCTGGCGTTTTCATCACATTGGGAGCTGAGAGCCGAGGGGTTGCTACACATGGTCCTTAATTTTGCTAGTTCCCACACGTAGTCGTAAAGATGCAAGCCCTTGCTGGCGGCTATGATTTCCCCATCCTCCACGCCAATACTTGATGCCATATATTCCTTGAGGAGCTGAATTGCGCCCAGGTTGGCTGGAAAGCCATTCCAGAGGTCCCACGAACGAAAATAAACTATGAAATGGAGTTTCCCATCCCTGATACGTGTATCAATACCCCTGAGGCAAGGAGGGTCTTTTAGATAAATGGACTTGGGATCACCCACAGTCATATATGCCTGGTTTGTGCCAAATCCATCTTCCTTGTACATGCGTATAACCTCTGCTATTTGGTGCTCGAGGTATTCGCCATAGGTGTAGTCCTCGCCTGGCTGCTTAACCGAGGTCATGAGATAAGGCAGGTATTCTTCGAGATAACCTTCCTCTACTGGATTGGGAATACCCAAAGAAGGTGGAATATCAGGCAGTAGCGGCCTCACCCCAGGATACTTGATATGAACAGTGACATAGTCGAACTCAAGGCGCTTTTGCCCTTCATAGCTGCCCCTGTCAATCACGTAATCCCGGCCGCATTCAAGGATCCTGTAAACGCATTGAAACCATGCGTCGGGAAGATCCCTTGCTTCTATAAATTCAAGTTTCATAGCCTTACTCCCTTTGCATCTCATAAGGACTACTCATGGTTGGTGGTAATTCTCTCAGAGGGGTAGGCGGTTTGTCAACAGGAGTGGTCACAATTTACGGTTGTGTTCTGTTTGATATAGATGTAAATAATAACTTAGTTTCCATCCATTTATAGGGAGGTTGGCAGATGCAAATAAAGACGCTAGGCGTAATTGGAGCAGGGCAGATGGGCTCTGGTATTGCACAAGTGGCCGCGAGCGCCGGGCTTCAGGTTGTAATGAATGACGTGAAGGATGAGTTCATTGACCGAGGCCTTGCTGGCATAGAGAAGAGCCTCGGGAGGATGACAAAAAAGGGAAAAATTAGTGAGGAAGATGCACAGGCTGTTTTGGCAAGGATAGAGGGTTCCACGTCCCTGGATGACATGGTCAAGGCGGATTTCGTGGTAGAGGCAATTGTGGAAAATGAAGAGGTGAAAAGGGAGGTTTTCAGGAAGCTGGATGACATCTGCAATGAAGGCGTTGTGCTGAGTTCTAACACCTCCTCCATATCCATCACCAGGATAGCATCCGCTACCGGTCGACCCGATAAGGTAATAGGGATGCATTTTATGAACCCTGTGCCTGTTATGAAACTGGTTGAGATTATTAAAGGTTTGGCTACGAGCGAGCATACATTTAGCTTGACCAAGGACCTTGCCGAAAAGATGGGGAAGATAGCTGTTCCAGCCAATGATTTCCCTGGCTTCATCAGCAACAGGATCCTTATGCCCATGATAAACGAGGCAGTTTATGCCCTTTTTGAAGGAGTAGGTACTGCAGAGGATATTGACCAGGTCATGAAGCTGGGCATGAACCACCCCATGGGGCCATTGGCCCTTGCAGATTTGATAGGGCTTGATACCTGTCTGGCCATAATGGAGGTGCTGCATAAAGGGCTGGGGGACGACAAGTACAGGCCATGCCCGCTGCTAAGGAAATATGTGGACGCAGGGTGGCTGGGCAGGAAGAGTGGCAGGGGCTTTTATGTATACGAATAAGGCCATTGTATTTGCATTGCAGCATCATTTTTTGTATGTTTAAATATCTAAGTGTCTCAGTAAGCTATAGAACTGATTATTGGTTTTTTGAAAACCACCAGCATAGGAGAATGCAACATGGCGAAAATCCTCATTGTTGATGATGAAGAGCATATTCGTTACTTGTATTCAGAGGAGCTTAGTGAAGCGGGCTATGAGGTGACAACGGCTGACAGCGGATACAAGCTCCTGGAGAGAATAGAGGAAGAAAAACCGGATCTTGTGGTCTTGGACATCAAGATGGTCGATTACAACGGGCTCGATCTTCTCCAAGATATTCGAAACAAGTTTTACAATCTGCCAGTGGTCCTTTGCACCGCTTACGACACGTTCAAGGAAGATATGAAGTCCATAGCTGCGGATTTTTACGTTATCAAGTCCTTTGACCTTACGGAGCTAAAAAGCAAGATCGCTATGGCACTGGAAGCAAGTGCTGAGCCAGATTCAGAGAACTCCTGATCCCTGCCAGCACAGTTATATCATTTGTGGTAGTTTTCACCCCTGATTATGGTAAAAGCTCTGTAAATTTGCTCCAACAACACCACCCTGGACCACTCGTGGGTCAAGGTCATGGTTGACAGAGATAGCCTTTCGTTGGCCCTGTCAAGTATTCCCCTTCCTATACCCAGTGCCCCTCCCACTACAAACACCACCGTTTTGGCGTCTTGTAAGAGCTGGAGGAGGTGGGAGGCAAACCCTTGTGAACTGTACATCCTACCATCCTTGTCCAGTGCAATGACATGATCGCCAGGCGCTATACGTTTTTTTATAAGTCCTGCTTCACGAGCTAAGGCCTCACCAGCAGAAAGGCTGGCATATTGTACGGGTTTTACCTCGATCCATTTCAAGGTGGTATAGCGGGAGAGCCTATTGAGGTAGAGATCTTGTGCATCCCTTAGAAAGGGCATTTTGGTGCGGTCTATTACGATTATTTTCAACCTTCCAAAAGTACCCACTACTTGCGTTCCAACCCCAAGAGATCGGCTATTTCTTTGGCAGTTTCCTTTACGAAGAGTTCCATATCTTTCCGAGAAAGGGGCTTGCCAGGTGCAGGGAGCTTGCTAAGCCCCTTGGCCCTTATCTCAATGGGAGCGTTCTTCAGTTCCTCTTTGGGTTTGATCTCGAATTCTGGATCAAAGGAGTCACTGAAGTACATGTCTTGAAAAATGGCGAACTTCAGCATGTGCGCAGTTGAATCAAGTATCCCTATTTCGTCCTTCTGGATATATCCTTCTTCAATTCCCCTTTTGAACCCGGCGAGGCTCTCTCCTCCTTGCGTGCATACTATGTGGCCATTTCTGTTGGCTATTAGCATTGAGTCCATTATTTGTTGTTCGCTTACCTGAACAACGAAAACCTTCCTCTGATCTTCTGCAGCGTTATATTCTTCCACTAGCTTGATTACCCTTGGCATTGAAACAGGGTTGCCGATCATGGCAGCCTGAGCCACGCTGGGTTTAACGGTAACAGGTCTAAAAGAGCGGCGGTGTGGATTGGGTTCGAGGTAGTACCTGTAAACTGGGTCAGCATGATCCGATTGGACACCTAGTATCTTGGGTAGATGCTTGATGACGCCAGCCTTGAAAAATTTTAAGAAACCGCTCATGACAGCGGTAATGTTGCCCGCGTTACCTATGGGGACAACCACCACCTTGTCTCCCACCTCGTAGTCGAAATCTTGAGCTATTTCGAAAGAAAAGCTCTCCTGCCCGAGTACCCGCCAACTGTTTTTGGAATTGAGCAGCGCCACATTGTAGGTCTCGGCCATATGCTCAACCACCTTCATACAGTCGTCAAAGACCCCCGGAATCTCAAAGACCTTTGCGCCGGCTCCAAGGGGTTGAGACAGCTGCTGTGGGGTAACCTTGCCCTTGGGTAGTAGGACTGCTGATTTCAAAACGCCCCTTAAGTATGCCGAGTAAAGGGCTGCGGAGGCTGAGGTATCACCTGTGGACGCACATATTGCCACTATGTCGGACATACCCTCTTCCTTGGCCAGGTAATTGATGTAGCTCAAGGCACAAGCCATGCCTCTGTCTTTAAAAGATGCGCTGGGATTAAGGCCGTCGTTCTTGAAGTAAAACTCCCTGCCAACCTCTGCGGCAAGGCGCTCGTTTGCCTTTACCACCGGTGTGTGGCCTTCGCCAAGATAGACTATGAGGTCCAAGGGTATAACAGGGGCTATGAACTCGTAATAGCGGAAGATACCCTTCAATGAAGGGTCGTTGAGCATCCTTCTGTAATCAAAAATT
>DQZA01000035.1 GCA_011042035.1 Desulfobacteraceae bacterium | reverse complement strand
TGTGGCGCCAGGCAGGCAACACCGTAGATGGACTTTTTACGAAGCCGTCAAATAGGATCCAGGAGGAATACTATTGGCTAGGTATAGAGGTTCGGTCTGCAGGTTATGCAGACGAGAAAACTTGAAGCTTTTTTTGAAAGGCGACAGATGTTATAGCGATAAGTGTGCATTTGAACGCAGGCCATACGCTCCAGGCCAGCACGGCCAGAGGCGAGGTGGAAAGTACTCAGATTACAGGTTACAGCTAAGGGAGAAGCAAAAGGTAAAGAGAATTTATGGCGTCCTTGAGACTCAATTTAGAGGTTATTATAGGCGTGCAGAACGGCAGAAGGGAATTACAGGAACTAATCTTTTGCTGTTGTTAGAGCGTAGGCTGGACAATGTGGTCTATCGGATGGGATTTGCTTCTTCTAGGAATCAGGCAAGGCAACTTGTCAGGCACAATCATTTTCTGGTGAATGCCCGAAAGGTTAATATACCTTCGTACCTATTGAAACCAGGGGATGTTGTCGAGGTTAGAGAGAAGAGCAGAACTGTTACGCCAATTGTTGAGGCGATGGAGACGGTTGTACGCAGAGGTATCCCAAACTGGATCGAAGTAGAAAAGGAGAAGTTCAGAGGCACGTTTAAGGCCTTGCCGAGTAGGGAAGATTTGACGATGCCTATTCAAGAGCAACTTATTGTTGAGCTATACTCCAAATAAACAATTTTAATCTCTTTGCCCGCAAGCATCTACTTGGGGGTGAGAGGATGGGTAATAGGAATAAAAAGAAGTCAGAGAACGGGAGGCCTCTTTTGAGCGATCTAAAAGCAAGAAACTGGCGAGAGCTTAAAAAACCAAAGAAGATAGAAATCGATCAGGATTCCTACTCCAGTACTTATGGTAAGTTTGTGTGTGAGCCTTTGGAGAGGGGGTTTGGGATCACCATTGGTAATTCCCTAAGGAGAATTTTGCTATCCTCGCTCCAGGGAGCTGCGATTGTATCGGTGAAATTTGATGGTGTGCTGCATGAATTTTCCACTATTCCAGGTGTGCTTGAGGACGTTACAGACATCATACTGAACCTGAAGGAAATTCGCTTTAAGCTCTTGGATGTGGAAGAGGCAACCTTGCGTCTGTACAAAGAAGGCGAGGGAGTGGCGAAGGCTGGAGACATAGATACACATGGATTGGCCGAAGTACTGAATCCTGATCAGCATATCGCCACCCTAAATAAGGAAGCCAAGCTTGACATGGAGATGGTTGTGAGGCTGGGTAAGGGCTATGTACCTGCCGAACGGCTTAAGATCAAGGATGCCCCAATTGGCGTAATTCCGGTTGATGCCGTGTTTTCACCAATAAAGAAGGTGAATTATGTCGTGACGAATGCCAGGGTTGGGCAGATCACGGATTATGACAAGCTGACTTTGGAAGTGTGGACCGATGGCAGTGTGCTTCCTGAGGATGCTGTGGCCTTTGCCGCAAAAATTCTGAAGGAGCAAATGACCCCGTTTATCAACTTTGAGGAAGAGCCTGAACCGGTAGAGGAAGAAGAAGAGGAGAAAGAGGAGTCCTTGAACGAGAATCTTTTCAGGCCGGTATCAGAGTTGGAACTTTCGGTACGTTCTGCAAACTGCCTCAAGAATGCCAACATCACATATATTGGCGAGCTGGTACAAAAGACTGAGACGGAGATGCTCAAGACAAAGAATTTTGGACGTAAATCCCTTAATGAAATCAAGGCAATACTCGAAGAAATGGGTCTGCACCTTGGAATGAAACTTGAGAATTTTCAGGTTCCTGAGAAGCCAAAAGAATCAGAAGAGGACGAGGAAGCGGGCGAAGTGACCCAGGAAGGGAAAGAAGAGGTCAAAGAGAAATGAGGCACAGGAAAGCAGGTAAACATCTGGGAAGAGATTCAAGCCACAGGAGGGCCATGTTCCGCAACATGGTTACTTCTTTATTCAAATATGAACAAATAGAAACAACAGACGCTAAAGCGAAACAATTGAGGTCAATTGCTGAGCGAATGATCACCTTGGCAAAGAGGGGTGATCTACATGCCAGGCGTCAGGCATTGGCTTACATGACGGACAAGAAGGTTACCCATCGGCTTTTTGAGGAGCTGAGGGAGCGCTTTATGGACAGGCAGGGAGGCTACGTCCGGATAATTAAGAAAGGTAACAGACAAGGTGATAATGCACCTATTTCCATTGTTCAATTGATCTCAGCCGAGGAGGGAAAGAAAAAGAGAAAGAAAAAAGCAAAAGCGGAGACGAAGGCCCAGATGAAGCCCAAGGAAGAGGCTAGCGCGGCAGAAGAGGCTAAGGAAGAGACCACGGCCCAGGCTGCCGCCGAAGCTCCAGCACAAGAGGCCTCGCCAGAGGAGCCTGACAGAGCTGAATCTGAAGCTAAAGAGGAGGTGTAGAAATACCCTCTTTTCAGGAGGGACGTTTTGTGATAAATGGCTATCTAAAATTTGGGATTCGTAAGTCCAATTATTCATAAAGAGCCTAATTGCCATGATTGTGTATAATTACACTAAAAATGAACTCCTTGTCGCACCAGCGGCAAGGAGTTTTTTTATTGTAGGGAGTTAGGCTAAAGGATTTTAGGCTGAAGGCATGTACCTCGTAAACTTCTGCCTTCAGCCTAAGACCCTAAAAACCTTTTTCCAAGGAGTTTATGGTGGGAAGATTCGCTCATAAAGACCTGCTGGGTGTGGCCCAGCTTTCTGTGGAAGAGATAAATTTGATTCTTGATACGGCGGACTCACTAAAAGAAATCTCCGAGCGCGATGTCAAGAAGGTGCCTACCCTGCGGGGAAAAAGCATTATCAATTTTTTTTACGAGCCGAGCACCAGGACGAGGACTTCCTTTGAAGTGGCCGCAAAGCGCCTCAGTGCTGACACGTTAAGCCTGTCGGCAAGTTCCAGTAGCATGGTAAAGGGCGAGACCCTGATAGATACTGCCCGCAACCTCCAGGCAATGAATCCTGACCTAATAGTTCTGAGGCATTCGTCTAGTGGAGCACCCCACCTGTTGGCAAGGGTTATGGAGGCGGGGGTAATAAATGCAGGTGACGGCATAAATGAGCACCCCACCCAGGCGTTGCTGGATATCTTCACCATAAGGGAGAAGAAGGGGAGGATAGAGGGGCTGCACATTGCCATAATTGGTGATATTGCCCACAGCCGAGTTGCTAGATCCAACATCATAGGCCTGACAAAGATGGGTGCCAGGGTTACGGTTTCAGGTCCTCCCACAATGATGCCCTTGGATGTTGAGAAAATGGGAGTCAGAGTGGAGTATGACCCTAGAAAGGCAGTGGAAGGAAAAGATGTTGTAATGCTGTTGAGAATTCAACTGGAAAGACAGAGCAAGCTCCTTTTTCCTACGGTGAGAGAATATGCAAATTTTTTTGGTATTAACGGAGAGGTAATAAAGAGGGCCAAGGAAGACGTTATTGTCATGCACCCTGGCCCCATGAACAGGGGAGTTGAGATAGAATCTGAGGTGGCCGATGGCCCGCACTCAGTGATACTAGACCAAGTGGCGAATGGAGTTGCCGTCAGGATGGCTATTCTCTACCTCTTGATAGGAGGGGCAAAGAGTGACAAAGTGGATTAAGGACGGAAAAATAGTTGATCCGGTGACCGAGAGGGTCGAGCAGCTGGATATAATTGTCGAAGGAGAACGAATAAGCAAGATCTTGCCATGTGGGATTTTCACCAGTGATTCTGGGGAAGTTGAAGTTATTGATGCAGCGGGAAAACTAGTTGTGCCCGGGTTCATAGACATGCACACCCACTTGAGGGAGCCGGGGTATGAATACAAAGAGACCATTGCAAGTGGGTCTCTGGCAGCAGCAGCAGGGGGATTTACGGCAATTGCGTGCATGCCCAACACGGATCCCCCAAACGATTCCCGCTCGGTAACAGAATTTATTGTCGAGCAGGCAGAAAGGGCAAATCTGGTAAGGGTTTATCCCATTGCAGCCATCAGCGTGGGTCAAAAAGGGGAAAGGCTTACGGAGTTTGGTGATCTGAAAGAGGCAGGTGCCGTGGGATTATCAGACGATGGGCGGCCGGTGGTCAACAGCGAGCTCATGCGTAGGGCCATGGAATATGCCAGGTTTCACGGGCTCACAGTTATATCGCATTGCGAAGACCTTTATCTTTCAGAAGGTGGTGTGATGCACGAAGGCGAGGTGTCAACCAAGATCGGATTACCTGGCATACCCGGTGCAAGTGAGGAAATCATGGTCTATAGAGAAATATGCCTCGCCAGGCACACGGGTTGCCCGGTGCACATCGCCCACGTGAGCACTGCAGAGTCTGTGGCTTTAATAAGAAGGGCAAAGGAAGCCGGTCTTCCGGTGACAGCCGAAACCGCTCCGCATTATTTTACCTTGGATCACAGAGCGGTGATGGGCTATGACACAAATGCAAAGGTGAACCCGCCATTGCGAAGTGAGAAGGATGTAGAAGCGGTGAAACAGGGACTAAAGGATGGCACCATCGACGTTATTGCCACTGATCACGCACCCCATAGCCCATTGGAAAAAGAGGTGGAGTTTGATAGGGCTTCACCTGGAATGATAGGCCTGGAGACAGCTTTTTCCCTGACCCTTGCCCTTGTCAAAGAAGGGGTCCTAACCCTTCCTGAGGCTATCAAAAAGCTTTCCTTGATTCCTTCAAGGATATTGGGTGTAACGGGCGGGAGCATTGAGGAAGGAGGCAGAGCGGACCTAACCCTAGTGGATGACAAGGCCAAGTATGTGCTTACTGAGAATGAAATACTATCGAAAAGCAAAAATACACCCTTCATAGGGAAAGAGCTTTGCGGAAGGGCTGTTCTCACAATGGTAGGAGGTAGGGTTGTCTGGCAAAGGACGAGGTAAAATTCTAGTGGTTGATGATGAGGGGAGCATGCGGGAGTTCCCGGAGATCGTGGAGCAAAAGGATGCTCAGCCAGCCAAAGGACGTGTTCTCGTGCTTACAAAAGAATAGAGTCATGACAAATTTTGTCAGCACAGGTAACATAATCTGTCCGTAAGAGATCGATTTGCCACTGAAAAATTTGCTCCCAGATCACCCGGAACGGTTTCTAAGAGTATGCAACCTATTGAAATACCTTCTCTTTTGCCTATCTCCTCCACCTCATCGGCCAATTGTGGCACACAACTTGTATATAAAAGGAGCAAAAATGACTAAAGACTTTTTCCATTTAGTCGATCATACTTGTGAAAAACAACATGCTCCTTGACAATTAGAAAGGGAAAAACGTTTGGGTTATCAACCGGCGTGGGGGGACAAACATATTAGCCATCAGATGGGTTATCGCCGGAAGGTAAGGACGCATAAAGCTGACCGCTGATGGCTGATAGCTTATGATATTTACGCGAAAGGAGGTGAGGGTCTGCCTGCAAGGAGTCATTGGGGATACTTTTACATGCCAACCATTTTAACTTTGGATATTAGGAACAACAGGAGGACAAAATGCTTTCCAAAGTAAAGAGAAACAATGAAAAAGGTTTTACGTTGATCGAATTGATGATTGTCATCGCGATTATCGGTATCCTGGCAGC
>DQZA01000095.1 GCA_011042035.1 Desulfobacteraceae bacterium | reverse complement strand
GTCTTCTCCATAAGAACCGACACTGCCCAATCACCAAGAAACGGTACCGTCTATGACTTCTATATCCTGGAGTCCAACCCTTGGGTCAACGTTATCCCCATCACCCCAGAGGGGCAGGTCATTCTTGTCAGGCAATATCGTCACGGCATCCGTGACCTGACACTGGAGATTCCCGGGGGACTGGTAGATGATGGGGACACCCCCGAAGAAGCAGCCTGGAGAGAGTTGGCTGAGGAGACAGGGTATAGTGCAAAAGAAATGATTCCTCTGGGGGCAGTACACCCAAACCCTGCGATACAGAATAACCTCTGCTACACATTTCTGGCAAAGGAGGCATATAAGACAGGGAAACAACACCAGGACACAGCCGAAGATATCGAAGTATTAACAAGGCCCCTTAGTGACATACCGACTATGATTAAAGAGGGGGAAATCACCCACTCGCTTGTCATAGTGGCTTTTTATAGATATTTTATTGAACATTTGCCTTCCGTTGCACGTTGAGCTCTGCTCGCACAAAATGAATCAAACTCCTTGGCAAGGATTCTCATGGACATAATTCTGATTGGCTTCAGGTGTAGTGGAAAGACAACCATAGGCAAGATTATTGCCAAGAAGTTGGCAATGGAATTTATGGACACTGATGACGTGATTGAACACCGCACAGGGATGACCATAGAAGCTCTGGTTAAGAAAGAGGGATGGAAATATTTCCGGGAGATCGAAAAAAAGATTGTGGTCGAGCTCTCACAACAAGATTCTATGGTTGTGGCAACGGGCGGTGGCATCCCACTTGACCGTAATAATGTGAAAAAACTCAAGACCAGTGGATGGGTTGTGTGGCTAAAGGCACGGCCATCAGTCATAAAGCAACGTATGAGGCAACAACTTAAATCAGGTCTACCGCGGCCTTCCCTTACGGGCCGTGATCCTGTAGAAGAGGTGGATGAAATACTTGCGGAGCGGAGTGCACTGTACCAAAAGATAGCGGATTTTGTAGTTGAAACAGATACAAAGTCACCAAGAGAGGCAGCGGAACAAATCATTGCTCATCATATCCAATTGCCCAATAGGAAACGATAACATCGAGGTATCTTAATGGCAGGAAATACATTTGGTGTGCTGTTTAAGGTAACAACATTCGGTGAATCTCATGGCGCAGGGATAGGAGTGGTCATAGACGGGTGCCCACCCGGCCTGCCTCTTGCGTCAGAGGATTTTTCCGCAGAGATGGCACGCCGCAGACCGGGGCACAGGGAACACGACTCAGCGAGGAAAGAGGAAGATCAGGTACAGATCCTGTCCGGGGTATTTGAGGGCCTTACCACGGGTGCTCCAATATGTCTCTTTATTCCTAACAATGATGCTGACAGCCGCCCTTATGACTCTCTGGCCCTGATGTTCAGACCTGGTCACGGTGACTATGCCTACTTCAAGAAATATGGTCATTTTGATTACAGGGGCGGAGGCCGCTACTCGGCCCGGGAAACAGCTGCAAGGGTTGCTGCAGGCGTGGTTGCTCAAAAGATCTTGGCTGCTGAAGGCATTTTAGTAACCGGATACACAATTGAAATTGGTGGTATTAAGGCCGATACAATAGACCTTCAATACGCAAAGACTGATCCCCTCGGTTGCCCCGATCCTCTGGCTTCAACACAGATGGTGGAAAAGCTACAAGAGGCCAAGGAACAGGGAGATTCCCTTGGTGGAGTTGTGGAACTCAGGGTGACCCATTGCCCCCCGGGCCTTGGGGATCCTGTCTTTGACAAGCTGGATGCGGACCTCGCCAAGGCCCTTTTCAGTGTTGGCACCATAAAGGGTGTGGAGATTGGAGCAGGGTTTAAGGCAGCTATTAGCAGGGGTTCAGAAAACAATGATCCCATTACCCCAACAGGATTTGCATCGAACAATGCTGGAGGTATCCTTGCGGGTATCTCAACCGGCCAGGAGATTATTTTAAAGGTGGCCGTAAAGCCCATACCGTCGATCCGCAAGGAACAGGACACAATTGACAGGACTGGGAAGCCTTGCAAGATTAGCGTAAGGGGACGTCACGATGTCTGCGCCATCCCCCGGATCATTCCGGTGCTTGAGGCTATGGTCCGGATAGTCCTGACTGATCACCTGCTCCGCTTCAGGACATTGGGCCAGCAGGGGATTTAGCAACATGCTCTGTGTCTCCATCATGGCCAAAGATAATGAAGATGCCCTGCGGAAAATGGCAAAGGCCGCGCCCTATGCAGATCTATATGAATTACGGCTCGATGCCTTCAAGGAATTTGATCTCCCACTTCTTGTCAACGCTGCCACAAAACCTCTCCTAATTACGTACAGATCCAAAAAGGAAGGAGGGCTGGGCACAGCGCCTTACAGAATTCGTTTGCAATACCTCACCGAGGCCATTTCCCTGGGCGTCGAATATGTGGATCTGGAATATTCCATTCCCCTTGAGTACAGGGCACCACTGTTGAACAACCGTGGTCACAGCAAAATAATCATATCCAAGCACCTCCGAAACGCCACGCCAAGACCAGCCACACTAAGGCAGTGGTTGCAGAAACTTGTGGCAACCGGTGCGGATATAATAAAAATTGTGACCAAGGCAAATGAGCCCTCTGACAACCTCAGGGTATTGGGACTTATACCACTAGCAGGTCAATTGGGTGTACCAATCATAGCCTTTTGCATGGGAGAAATGGGGAAAATAAGCAGGTTAGCCTGTATTATTATGGGAGGATTGATGACCTTTGCCTCTGTTGATGAGAACACTGTTTCAGCGCCAGGCCAGATTTCGGCAGCCCACATGACAAGGATGTTGGAGATCTTAAATGCGGGTTATTGATAACCATACAAGACTTTATGGCGTAATAGGCCATCCACTAATCCATACTATGAGCCCAACTATTCATAACGCGGCATTTGAGGCAACTGGAATTAATGCCGTTTATCTGGCATTTGATACACTGTTGCTTGAAAAGGCGCTAGATGGACTAGCCGCCATAGGCTGCCTTGGACTCAGCGTGACCATACCTTATAAAGAAGAGCTCATTGATTACTTGAAATTCATTGATCCAATGGCCAAGGAAATAGGCGCAGTTAATACCCTTGTTAACAAATCTGGTTCATGGATTGGATACAATACGGATGCCACGGGTGCGCTTCGTGCCATTGAAGAGCTGTGCGAAGTTGCTGGCAGGCATTGTACTATTCTTGGTGCAGGAGGGGCAGCACGAGCCATAGGCTTTGCACTTAAGGAAAAAGGTTGCCACATTAGCATTGTAAATCGCTCGAGGCCACGGGGTGAAAAGCTTGCACAAGAATTGGATGCAGAGTACCTGCCCTTAGATAAACTGGCAATGATTAATACAGATATTGTGTTGCAGACCACTCCCGTGGGCATGTATCCTAAAGTTAACGACGTGCCTTTCGACCCTGGGAAGGTGCGGGCCGAAATAGTAATGGACATTATCTACAATCCTTTTGAAACTGGGTTTCTGAAGCAATGCAGAGAGCAAGGAGCCACGACCATACCCGGAGCACGGATGTTTCTTTACCAGGCAGCCGAGCAATTCAAACTGTGGACAGGGATGGAGGCTCCGATGGAAGTTATGGAAAAGGCACTTCTTCAATTACTTCGCAATGATCATTTGACACGATGAAAACAATCATCCCGCGCAGTAATATAAGTGCCGCTGTCGTGCTTCCCGGTTCCAAGAGCATCACCCATAGGGCCTTAATAACCGCCTCTTTGGCCTCTGGCACGAGTAGGATCAATGGGGCCCTTAGGTGTGAGGATACGGCCCAAACCGCCAAAGCCCTCGGGCAACTAGGGGCAAAGATCTCGCGAAAAGGCGACCAACTTGAAGTGCAGGGCTTAGGGATGCCCCGTGTCTTCTGGAGGTCGAGTCCATGAACTACCTGATGGCCTAATCATACAGGGTGGAAGAAAATTAGCTGGGACCCTTGTTAACCCTCATAATGATCACAGAATCGCTATGGCACTTGCTGTGGTAGGCCTAGTGGTATCAGGTATCCAGATCCAAAATGAGGAGTGTGTGGCAAAATCTTTTCCGGATTTTTGGACGCTGTGGGATAGCCTTTGATTCAGAGGAAAACGACACTTACAGAAACTACTAGTGGGCCTCCGCCCACTTCATCGCGATCTTCGTGTATATCTCCACCGCCTCTTCAACCTTGGAAATATAACAATATTCATCGGTCTTGTGGGCCATCTCTGGCTGACCCGGGCCCAGGATCAATGTTGGCGGACTGCCCAAGGCTGGAGTTAGATCAGAGGCATCTGTAAAGTAAGGAGCTGCCGCAGGTTTGGGCTTTTCCCCGGTGACACCTTCGACAATATCAAAGACCTCCTTTATCCATTCGTGCTCTGCATCCGTAGACACAGGGGCAGCATAATTTAGAATCTCGACTTCACCTCTATCGCCAATCAATCTCCTCACTTGATCCAATACATCCTCGGCTGTTAGCCCGGGCACAGTTCTGATATCCACGCCAACAGATGCATAATCTGGCACCGAGTTTATGTTCTTCCCGCCGGATATTGTCCCAACATTAATGGTGGGAGAGCCAAGAAGCGGGTGCCTAGTAACATGGAAGTCCATATCCCTAAGTTTTAGAACAACCTCCGCAGCCTTATATATGGCATTGTCTCCCAGTTCGGGCATGGAGGCATGGGCAGCAACGCCCTTTGCCCGCACCTTTAGATGAATTGCCCCCCTGTGGCCCAGCATGGGACGATTCGACGTGGGCTCACATACCACCAATGCTCCGATCTTGCCGAGAACCTCGCTGTGCTCGGCAATGTACCTGGCCCCCTCACAAAAGGTTTCCTCGCCCGCAGTAAATAACATGACAACATCCTTGCGCAAGTCCATTTCCCCCAACCGAGCCCCCGTCATAATCATGGCGGCAAGACCTGACTTCATGTCCGAGGCGCCGCGCCCATAAATCTTGTCATCTACGATCTTCCCTCCGAACGGATCGTGCTCCCATGGTGCATTTCCCAGAGGTACTGTATCCATATGCCCGCAAAAACATATAGCCCCCTTATCACTTTGATGACCTTTTGATAGTGCAACCAGGGAGGTCCTTTTTGGTGCAAACTCCAGCCTCTGAATTATGAATCCGTGATCCTCCAAGATATCCCCAATAAAAGAGGCACATTCATCCTCATTGCCAGGGGGATTGATGGTGTCAAAAGATAGAAGCTCTTGTAGTATGAGTAATTGATCCTGTGTTAGGGCCATCGAGTTTCTCCTCTTGTTCCTTTTCCATTTCTTCCTAGGTGGTATTCTACCCTTGCAAGCTATCAAATATGTCACAAAAAACAAATACAAAGTTACAGCATCGCCCTGGCGCACAACTCTAGCTTTTCCTATGGGAACTAGGTATTCATCGGTGGGTATCTCTCCATCCTTAAAGGCCTTGGCCAGGTGCTCTTCAAAGCTCCGAATGGTATGTATGGTCCGAAGTAGATCCAAGGGCTCAGCCGCCTTCACTGCCTCAGGCCCTTTAGGCTTTTCCTCTGACTCAATCTCCCTAACTAGTGATAGGGG
>DQZA01000056.1 GCA_011042035.1 Desulfobacteraceae bacterium | reverse complement strand
AGCAAGACCTTTACCATGGGGTTTAATTTCTTGAGGTGGTCGTAGGTTTCTCCGCCACCCATACCCGGCATGATCATATCCAGGATAACCACGTGGATGTTGTCTTTATGCTTTTCATAAATTTCGAGGGCCTCGTTACCGCTTTTTGCGGTAAGTACATGGTAACCAAGGGCCTTGAGAATTTCTGAGCTAACTTCAATTATCATATTTTCATCATCCACCAAGAGGACTGTACCAGGTCCTTTTACAAGTTCTTCCTGTTCTGGCATCTCTTGCTTTGGTTCTTTCTTCGAAGCAGGTAGATAAATCTCAAAGGTGGTGCCTTCACCTTTCTTGCTCTTTACCTCAATAATTCCATTGTGATTCTTGATAATATTGTGCACAACAGAAAGCCCGAGGCCCGAGTGAGAGCCGCCTTTGGTTGAAGCGAAAGGCTGGAAAATTCTATTTCTTATATCTGGAGGAATCCCCGGTCCATCATCGCTTATGGTGATTTCAGCGAACCCTGCTGAGGAGACTCCCGGGCCACCTGTTGTGCCATTGAAGTCAGGGGCAATTTTTTTGGTCTTGATATGAATGTTACCCCCTTCGGTCAATGCCTCTGTTGCGTTTTTTATAAGGTTTATAAAGACCTTTTTTAGCGCATTCTTATCGCCTTTTACAAGGGGTAAGCTGGGATCTAAATCAGTGTGGATGGCTATCCCGTGTTCGGAGGATAGGGGGCCTCGCGTTAGCCGGACCATATCTGAGATAATGGCATTGATGTGCACAGGTCCTGGTGTGAAAGAAGGCTGATTTGAGAAGGCGTGCAAATCTTTTAGAATCTGGCTTATCCTGTCAATTTCCTCATTGATAATTCGGATTTCCTCTTGTGCGAGATTCTGATCAGCAAGTTTCAGGGCCAGAATCTTTAGATAATTCTTTATAATGCCCAAGGGATTGTTAATCTGATGGATTAGCTTACAGGCCAACTCGTAACAGGCCCCCAGGCGTTCTGTCTGTACCGCTTTGAGTTGGGCCTTTTTCATTTGGTATCCGCAAAGGGCCATTGCGGCTTGGCGAGAAAACATTTGCAGGACCCCAAATTGTTGTGACAGTTGAGTAAATTCTATTTCATCCAGGCCCACTACAATTACCCCGATTTCTTCGTCATGGGTGAAGAGAGGGAGACACAGGATGCCCTCCTTTCCGACAAATCGGATCAGTTGTTCATCCACAATGATTGACTTGGATTCCGTCAACGGAGAAAAAGAATCTAGAAGACGGTGGTTTTTGAGGCATCTGATAAGCAGGCTCTTTTCCATCCTGGATGGGATGAAGACTCCGTTGATAATCTTCCACTTTTCATTTTTGCCGAGATCGACACCCACCAGCCCATCTCGGTCTTTGTCGTAAGTGAAAATGAAGATTTCCTGGAGATCAAATAAGATTTGAAGCCCCTGATAAATGGCCTGCAGTGTTGATTGTTCGTCACCAGCCTCGAGGAGATTCATCAGGGTCCCTAGCAGCACCGAGCTGTCTTGTACCTCGCGGGTAAGCTGACGCTGCTTCTCAGTGTCCTTTTTGCTGAAAGCCTCTAAAGGTTTGCCAGGAGGTTCAATCTCTATTTCAAATGACTTGGCTACCTCAGCCAGTTCTTCGTCAGCTCCTGAAATGAGTGATTGTGTGTGGGATTCAGGGAGGCCAAATATATCTTGAGGGAGTCTTTCAGGCTCATCTTGCGTATCTGTTGGGTCCCGAGAAAGGGCATTAGCTACATATATGATCTGTACCAAAGGCAATGCATTTCTAATACGGCCAATGGGCTCGTGGTGGTAAAGCGCTGCATCAACCATAAACGATGGAAGATTCCATTTTTCGAGCAGCCACGCTCCTACCTCACAGTGAGTAGCACCAAGGCGCATTTCGCCTGCCAGCAACAAATCGGGTCGTGTTCCATAAAGCTCCAAGAGGCCGTGGTACTGCTTCTTGAAATTAAGCCATAAAACCAACCTGCCTATGTCGTGCACTAATCCTGTCAGGAATGCCTCGTCCGGCGCCTCATAGCCCACCTTTTCGGCCAATCTCCTTGCCAATATCGCGGTTCTTAGTGAGTGCCACCAATATCGCTTAAGATTGAAAAGGCCGTTTTCCCCGATCTTGAAGGCCTCGTAAATGGAAGTGCTGATGGCCACATTTTTGATTGTGGTGGTGCCTAGCAGGGTCACAGCATTTTGCATTTTCCTGATTCTTCCGGGCAACCCATAATAGGCCGAGTTTGCAAGGCGAAGTATTTTACTGCTAAGCGATGGGTCCTTTTCAATTATTTGCGAGATTTCCTTTAGGTTTCCCTCGCTTTGATTGCAGGCCTTAATGAGTCTCAAAAGGATATGGGGCAGGGTGGGGAGGTTGTTGAGTGTGGATATTTGGTCAAGTATGGGCTTGCGGAGCTTCATTGTATTATTTTTCGGATGGTTTTTTAAGGTATCGGAAGTTTTGCGATAAATCACGAATAGTACAGTTAGCGAAAGTATATGTTAATTCCACCCAGAGTCAAGATAAATTGCTAGTGTCTCCGGGGACTCTGTATTGACAGGCACCAAATAATGGCAGAAAATACAGATTTAAGGCAGAATAGGACAGGACATTAGTAACACAAGCACAGAGGACTCAGGGCAGGATGGGTAAGGTTTCTAAGGCAGAGAAGCCTTTAATTGGGGTCACTATGGGTGATCCGGCGGGTGTGGGCCCCGAGATAATTCTCAAGGCCCTGTCTGACGGCACTGTGTTTTCAGTGTGTTTGCCTATTATTGTCGGAGAGCCAGGGGTCTTAAATCAGGCAGCCAAGGTAGTGGGGTGGCAAGGTAAGATCCAGGTAATTTCAGATCCTTTAGAGGCGGAGCCATCGGTTGATAAGCTTTTCATTATTTCCCCGGATGCCCTGGAGGACACCCATTTTGTAACAGGTGTTCCCACCGTGGAGGGTGGAAGGGTGGCCGCAAGGTTCATTGCAGAAGCTGTCAGACTCACAATGGCAGGCAAGATTTCAGGCATGGTTACGTGCCCTATCAATAAAGCGATGCTCAATAAGGCGGGTTACCCCTATGAGGGGCACACACAAATGATAGCAAAACTGACAGGATGTGAGTCTCATGTGATGATGTTAGCGGGCAGCCGACTGCGCGTGAGCCTGGTGACCATTCACGTGCCCTTGTCAGAAGTGCCAAAGCTCATCAGCTCCGAAAGGGTATTTGATACCATAGCCATCACCTATGCCGCCTTATCTGGTGATTTCGCACTGCCAAAACCCAGGCTTGCTGTAGCCGCCCTCAACCCCCATGGTGGAGAGGAGGGACTATTCGGTAGAGAAGAGGAAGAGGTGATCAGCCCCGCCGTAATGGAGGCCAACTCCCGGGGCATGGATGTGCAGGGCCCTTTTCCATCTGACACGCTTTTTTGGCGCGCTGCCCAGGGCGAGTTTGATGCAGTAGTGGCGATGTACCACGATCAAGGTTTGGGCCCTTTGAAACTTATTCATTTCTATGATGCCGTTAACGTGACCTTGGGGCTCCCCATTGTTCGCACTTCAGTGGACCATGGTACGGCCTATGATTTGGCAGGCACAGGAAAAGCGAGCCACACCAGCCTGGTAAATGCCCTTCACATGGCTGCAATGATTGCACGCAATAGAAATACATAACCATACCCGTGATTGAAGAATGTCTCATTTGGGGAGGGATAGAAGCCAGCAAAAGAGAGGATCCCGAGGGGCTATGGGCAATGATTTTATTAGAATAAGGGGTGCCAGGCAGCATAACCTAAAAAACATTTCTCTTGATATTCCCAGAAATAAGCTTGTGGTAATCACGGGACTTTCGGGTTCGGGCAAGTCCTCTCTGGCCTTTGACACCATTTATGCCGAGGGTCAAAGAAGATACGTTGAATCCCTTTCTGCATATGCACGCCAGTTTCTCGAGCAAATGGACAAGCCCGATGTTGACAGCATAGAGGGTCTATCCCCGGCCATCTCAATCGGACAGCGCAGCTCAGGACAAAATCCCAGATCCACAGTAGGCACTGTGACCGAAATCTACGATTACATGAGGGTGCTTTTTGCACGCATAGGAATTCCCCATTGCCCTCAGTGTGATATGGCCATTCGATCAATGACTGTGCAGGAGATGGTAGATCAGATCCTGGGGCTTGATCAGGGTACCAAGGTTCAGATTCTTTCACCTCTCGTGAAGGGTAAAAAAGGGGACTTCAAAGATCTTTTCAGGAAATTGGGCAGAGATGGTTTCACCCGCGTCAAGGTGGATGGGGAGGAGAGGCTCCTTGAGGAAGAGATTGCATTAGACAGGAAAAGAAATCATGATATCGAAGTGGTGGTTGACCGCGTGGTGATAAAGGATGGAATAAGGCCCAGACTTACCGATTCAGTGGAATTGGCCCTTTCTCTTTCTGATGGCCTTCTTTTGATTGATGTAATTGAGGGCCAGCAAATACTTTTGGCTCAGAAGGCGGTGTGCCCGCGGTGCGGCTATGTTGTGCCAGAACTCAATCCTCAGATGTTTTCATTCAATAACCCTCAAGGGGCTTGCCCCCAGTGTAGTGGATTAGGGGTCAAGAGATACTTTGACCCGGACCTTATTGTACCAAATCCTGAGCTCTGCCTGAGGGAAGGAGCAGTGCTACCGTGGTCGGGGAGGGATTCAGTCTACTTTTACCAGATGCTTGATTCCCTCTGTAGTCACTATGGAGTGGATATCTACATGCCTTTCACAGACCTTCCGGAGAGCTTCAAAAAGGTCCTTTTTTATGGCTCTGGGAAGGAAGAAATCAAATTCTACTTTGAGAAGGACGATCGCAGATACCATTACAGCAGGCCTTTTGAGGGGATAATACCTGCGCTAGACAGGCGATACCGGGAGGCAGAGTCCTATCAGGTCCGTGAAGAATTGGAAGGTTACATGAATATAATGCCATGTCCTGCTTGCAATGGAGCGAGGCTTCGGCCAGAGGCCCGCACGGTGAAAGTTGGGGGAAAGGGGATACACGAGATATCCAACCTTTCTATCGAGGGGGCACGAGATTTCTTTGAGAGCCTTAGGTTGACCGAAAAGGACAGGGAAATATCCAGCAGGCTGCTGAGGGAGATCAAGGAAAGGCTTCGCTTCTTGATCAGTGTGGGGGTGGAATACCTCACACTCAATAGGGCCACTAACACGCTGTCCGGGGGTGAGGAGCAGAGGATCAGGTTAGCTACTCAGTTAAGCTCCAGTCTTGCAGGTGTCCTCTATGTGCTGGATGAGCCTACCATTGGACTGCACCAAAGAGACAATCGGCGACTGATAAGAAATTTGATACAACTTAAGCAAATGGGTAATAGTGTCATAGTGGTGGAGCATGATGCGGAAACTATTCTTTCTGCAGATCATATCATAGACATGGGCCCTGGGGCCGGGGTAAATGGTGGAAAAATAATATTCCAGGGCACTCCCCAACAATTAGTGCAGGATCGCGAATCTCAGACAGGGCAGTACCTATCAGGAAAAAAGAAGATCCCTGTGCCTTCCCGCCGACGCACCGGAAACGGACTT
>DQZA01000311.1 GCA_011042035.1 Desulfobacteraceae bacterium | reverse complement strand
CTCTAGCAACCGCGCTAAAAACCTGCCCTGGTTTGAGCATCAAAGCAATTCCGGCAGTCCCTAGCAACATCAATCCCCCAAACAGGGCCCAACTACCCCTATCTTCAAGCCAGATCTTTCTTGCCAGCAAAGGAGCGACGATCAAAGCCATTCCCAAAAGCCCTATAAAGATGGAAAAAGGTAGGATCTCCGATCGCCTAGTTTCAGGTTCCACAGAAAGACCCGAGGCCAGAAGCAGCGCAATACCAGGTAACATGGGTAGCAAATAGTAAACCTGTTTGCCACTTAGGAACGAAAAAATGATAAGAGTCGAAACTATCCATGTTAGGCAAAAGCGTAAGCCTACAGTCGTTCTTTGCGCTTGTAACCACCCCTTCCATGTGGATACAAAAAGAATCCATGGGCAAAATAGTACAGGCAGCCAAGGAAGATACCACCAAAGCGGCCGGCTATGGGCAAATGAAGATGTCACCCTATGGGCTGTCTGGCCCCACAATATGGCATTTTTATACTCTTCTCCACCCGCCCTCACGGCTGGAATCACCCATAGCAGCGCAATGCCAATCCCTATAATAACTCCTGCAGTGAAGCACGCAAACACACTTCTGCTGCTGGTTTCCCGTATCTCACGCGCCCAATATGGAAAAATCAGAAGCACGGGAAGGGTGTGAACGAAAACTACCGGGCCCTTTGAAAGGATCCCTAATCCTAGGCCTATCCCCATTAAAACCACCCCCCTCCCCTTCTTGCCGACGATGATGTAAATACCGCCGACAATTGCCAGGAGCACGAAGAACGACAAAAGAAGATCAAACATCACTACAGTGCAAAAGGCGGCCCATAACACTGATCCCATGAGCACCAGTGAAGACAATAAGGACATCTTTGTCTTCTCTGGCCAAAGAATCTTGCATACCTGTCCGAGAAGGAAAACAGACATGAGGCCAAATAAAGAAGGAACAAGCCGCGGCCACCATTCATTTACTCCGAACAACGCCCATCCCAGGTGAATCAGCCAGAAGAGCAAAGGTGGTTTATGTGGGTAAGGGGCACCATTCAGATGGGGAACAAGAAAATTATCACTGTGCCACATCTCCCAGGCAACAGAGACATACCGAGTCTCGTCTATAGGCCATAGAGGTCTCAACAGGTAACTGGAGTACCAAAGAAAAAACCAGCAAAGCACCAGAAGTACTGTCCATTGCACATTCCTTGCTCTGTTCAATCCTTACTCCTACGTCGCCTCACTGGACTTGCTCTTGCGCTCACGGGCAATAAGTTGGAGATTCCTGGTATAAATGAAGACGCCTGTGGCTTGACCAAGAATAAAGACGGGATCCTTTCGATAAATCGCATAGCTTAGCAGGGTTATGCCACCTGCAAGACTAAAATACCAAAAGGCAAGGGGAATAACGCTGCGCTTCTTTTTCTCGCTGTATATCCATTGGACAAGGAATCTCATGGAAAAAAGGGCTTGCCCCAGGAATCCTATTGCTAGCCAGATAACATTAGCTTTCAAATCTTCTCCTCCCTCGCTTCTGGGTTTTTCATACGTCTACGTAGCCACATCACGCCCAACAGATCGATTATACCAACCCACAATCTATTCCTTATTCCATAGTGGGTCACTCCTTTGTGTCTTGGCCTATGATTGACCTCAACTGATTCAACCCTTGCACCCTTGCTAAGAAATAGTGCGGGCAAAAACCTGTGCATATGGTCAAAAAACGGAAGTGACATATATGCCTCGCGTGCAAAGACCTTGAGGCCGCAACCCGTGTCTAGTGTATTGTCTTTAAGTAAGGCCTTCCTGATTCCGTTCGCTATCCGGGATGAAGCCCTTTTCACCCATGTATCCCGTCTTTTCTTGCGGAATCCACACAGGACCACATTGGGATCTAACCTTTCCAAACCCCCTGTGGATTCAATTATCTTAAGGATATCTTTAGGATCATTCTGGCCATCCCCATCAAGGGTTGCTATCCAACGCCCCCTAGCCTCTTTTATGCCTGTCCATATTGCCGCTGATTGGCCAAAGCACTCTTGATGGCGAATAATACGCAGTCTCGAAAACTGCCCTGCTATGGAACGGAGAATTTCAAGGGTGTCATCAGTGCTACCATCATCCACGTAGACAACCTCATAATTCAATTTGCCATCCAGGGCATCCCGTATTTCGGATATTAAGGGAGCAATGTTCTCGCTTTCATTGTGAACGGGAACGACTACCGAAAGATCGGGGTTACCTATTGAACTAATTTCTTGATCACTCATTTCATCTCAATCTGCACCGGAAATGCTGCCTTTCCTCTGATTTTCATATATGGTGCTATACCATACCATGGATACGCCATTTGCCAAGTTAAAGTCAATCCGTTAGAAAGAAACATGAATATAACTAGAAAGACTTATTGACAATCTGCCTCCACGGCATAACAATACACTGGACTTGGAATTGAGCGCAAACCTGTTATTTTCTTGTACTTGGGACACAGGAAAAATAGTTACAATTCGAGCCGACATAAAACCTCATGAATAGCCTTTCCAAATATCTATTCAAGGAATTTTTCAAGCTTTTTGGCACTGCCCTTTGCATCTTCGTATCCATCTACCTTATTATACACTTCTTTGGAAGAGTTGATGACCTTTTAGAGGCGCAGGTGTCTAAGGGAATAATGCTCTCCTATTTCCTTTACAAGATTCCCTACATTGTAGTTCAAATGCTGCCGCCTTCTGTGCTTATTGCGGTCGTTATCCTTCTTACTATGATGAAGAAAAATAACGAAATTACTGCGCTGAAGGCCTCTGGTATTAATGTGAATCAGCTTTTACAGCCACTTCTTTTTATGTCGATTTTTCTTTCAATAGGTCTCTTTCTACTTTCAGAAGTGGTCGTTCCTTTTACAAGCTCCAAAAGCAACGAAATATGGCGAAGCAAGGTAAGAAAACGCCACACCCAAAGTTTTTATGGTCACAGCCACATCTGGTACAAATCCAAAAATGCAATTTACTGGTTCCGAAGGTTTGACTCCAAGGGCACAGTAGCTCGTGAAGTATCCATTTATTACTTTTCCCCCGACTTCAGGTTAGTACGGAGAATTGATGCACATATGGCTGTGTGGAAAAACGGGGCATGGCACTTGAAGGACGGAGTGGAGTTGAGGCTTGAGAAGGGAAAAGGCTACGTATCTAGGGGCTTTAGAAAAATGACTGTATCGCTTCCCGAAACACCCCAAACATTTGCAGAGGTAGAAAGAGAGCCTGAGGAGTTAAACTATTGGCAACTGAAGAGATTTGCTGAAAGGGTGCAAGAAGAAGGCTATGATGCCAGGAGGTATCTTGTGGACCTGAATATCAAATTGGCCTTTCCTTTCATTGTGGTTGTCATGGTCCTAATAGGTTTTCCCGTTTCAATGAAGATAGAAAGGGGTGGTGCACCTGTAGCCGTTTCAGTGGGAGTTGGTTTGTGTTTCTTGTACGTCTTTGTATTAGGGGTGACGCGAGCTATCGGTTTTTCGGGTGTGCTCCCCCCTTTTCTTTCCGCGTGGCTGGCCAATATCATTTTCTCGATACTCGGGGTTTACCTCATAACCCTAGTTCCAAGGTAACACCAATCAATTGTTTTTAACTTATTACCTCCAGATGCCAAACAATCAACTAAATCTCATTGCAGTTGTTGGTGAGGATACCGATGCCCTCTATTTCAATGCTTACCTCATCCCCATCTTTTAGGTACACGGAAGGGTCCCTAAATGCCCCTACCCCGCTTGGTGTTCCGGTTAGAATAACGTCACCCGGGTAAAGGGTAAAATGGCGGGAAAGAAAGCTTATTATTTCAGCCACGGGGAGAATCATATTGGAGGTGTTGCTCTCTTGCATGGTGTTACCGTTAAGTCGGCAGGCAATTTTGAGGTTGTTTGGATCAGGCAATTCATCGGCCGTCACTATCCATGGGCCGAGTGGGCAAAATGTATCCAGGGATTTTCCTCTCACCCACTGTCCATCTCCAAATTGAAGGTCACGCGCACTTACGTCATTGGCGCATGTGTATCCGAACACATTGCCCAAGGCCTGCATAGGTGAGCAGTTCCTGGTTTCATTTTCCATGACTACGGCTAGCTCTGCCTCGTAGTCCACCTTCTTGGTAATCCTTGGACTCCAAGTAATTGTCCCCATGTGTCCTAGCAGGCTGTTGGGAAACTTTGCGAAGATGAGAGGGCTATCGGGCACATCGCCCTTGCTTTCATCTGCATGGTCCCTGTAGTTTAGCCCTAATGCGATTATCTTGCTTGGCCTTGATACGGCAGGCGCAAAGGGTATCTCGCTGGGTAAAAACCCTTGGCTACCGTGCTCAAAGCCAAAACCCCTTCTAATAAGATCTATCATGTCTCCTTCAAAGAATAGCGGAAAGAGCCTTCCTTCCTTGACAAGGGCTACCTTTGCAGATCCGTCATTACTGTAATACTGTGCGAATTTCATGTCTTTTCACACCTCTTTCATCAGACACTTAGCGGCGCCTACTGGGCCTCTTCCAGCATCATGTACTCCCCGCTTCTCTTCATGGTGTAATCTTTGCCCATTACCTCCAAATGTGGGCTATACTGGAATACCCCCTCTGATTCATGGGCCTGGGAAATCTCCTCAAGGATCACCGCAACTATGGTTCCAATAAGCTCAAGGTCCTTGATCACCATATATGCAGGGATAAAGATCTCTCTCAGGCCAAAGTGTTCGATTATACCTGAAGTTGCAAACCCATTTTCGCTCGCGACGTACAGAATATCAACTGCCTGTGCGGGATTATCCTGATTCTTGATGGTTGCTATGATGTTAGGGGCCTTTGTTGAGTCAAACATGGATTACTCCTGATTTTTCTAAGATTTCTTCTCGCTAATGGTCCTCTCCGCCTAAGCGCAGAGGCCAGCAAAAAACGACAATCATATACCAGCCGTACGCACCCACACTATCCCACAGCCATTTTATTAACGTCAAGGAGAAAGCAAGTTTTTTGGGCTTGAGAAAGCACTGGGAAAGTTCTATTTAGAATCATAAAATAGCTCCCAGGAGGTTACAATTGGCTCAAGCTCTTGATAAGGAAAAGAGGCAATTTGCCGAGGCATGCAGAGTTCTTTATGATAAGGGCCTTGTATCTGGAGTTGGCGGGAACCTATGTGCCCAGAGCGGGGAATTGTTTTTGCTCACACCTACCGGGTATTCTCTGCGCGATGTCGGAAAAGATGAAATCTCTGTGCTGAATGCGGACCACGAATTGGTTGAAGGGCCTCCCCCTACAAAGGATATGGGAGTACATTTAGGCCTTTTGAGGATCCGAACTGATATGAAGGTAAGTTGCCATGTGCACGGAGCGCATATCATCGCCGCTTCCTGCCTGCTTGAGCCTAGCCCTGATTCTATCCCTCCCCTCACACCCGGCTTTGCATATTTTGCGTATCCCTTACAAATGCTCCCCTTCCTGGTACCAGGCAGTAAAGAGCTTGAAAAGGCGGTAATTGATGCATTGGCCAAGAATGAACATAAGGCTTTGCTACTTCAAAATCATGGGTTGATCACTTTGGGAAAGAGTTAT
>DQZA01000139.1 GCA_011042035.1 Desulfobacteraceae bacterium | reverse complement strand
CTGGCACAACGAGTGGTGGGCCAGGAAAAGGCCCTCATTGCGGTCTCCAACGCGGTGCGCCGCGCCCGATCGGGGCTGCAAGATCCCAACCGCCCCATCGGATCATTCATTTTCTTGGGGCCCACCGGCGTTGGCAAGACCGAGCTAGCGAGGGCGCTGGCTGAGTTTCTGTTCGATGATGAGAAATATCTCATCCGTGTGGACATGTCTGAATACATGGAAAAGCACTCAGTGGCAAGATTGATTGGGGCTCCGCCTGGTTACGTGGGTTACGAGGAGGGTGGATATCTTACAGAGGCCGTAAGACGCCATCCTTATTCTGTCATCCTGTTCGATGAAATCGAAAAGGCCCATCCGGACGTCTTTAACGCACTGCTGCAAATTCTTGACGACGGCCGCCTTACGGATGGTAAAGGCCGTACAGTGGACTTCAAGAATACGGTACTCATCATGACTTCTAACATCGGAAGTCAGTGGATCCAGGAACTGGCCAGTAAGGATGCCCAGGAAATGGAGCGTCGGGTGATGGATGCCCTTCGTGCCACCTTTAAACCGGAATTTTTGAACCGGATTGATGAAATCATCATTTTCAACTCGCTGGGGCCCGAAGAGATCAAGAAGATAGTGGATATTCAAATTGGGCTATTGGCAAAACGACTTGAGCCGCAGAAGATAACCATAGAGCTTACCCCGGCGGCAAAGGACTTCCTTGCCAGGGCTGGATTTGACCCGGTCTATGGAGCCAGGCCGCTCAAGAGGACCATACAGCACCTCATCCAGGACCCAATGGCCACAAAGATCCTGGAAGGTTCGATTAAAGAGGGGGATCACGTGGTGATTGATGCGAAGGATGGGGAGATAGTTTTTAAGTGAGCGCGGGTTATGAGTGAGCTAGAGTGAGCTAAAGTTCTGAGTGAACTGGAGTGACAAAAGGGACAAAGAAGGATCAAGGATAAAGGTTAAAGGCTAGATGGGTTTATCCTTTGGCCTTTTGCCTTTATCCTTTCACCTACTGCCTTGGGGCGGTTCCGCGTTCATTTTGTCCCTCAATTTCCTCGAAGGCTGAAAGGTCACTGTTCTGCGGGAGGGGATTATAATGGCCTCACCGGTTTGAGGGTTTCTGCCCTTTTTCGCCCACCTGAACCTCACCTTGAACTTGCCGAAACCGGTTATCAGTACATCGTCCCCTTTAACCAAGCTGTCCTTGATCAATTCAAAGACCCTATGAACCACCCTTGACGCCCTTTGCCTTGAAAGATATACGCGCTCCATCTCAGGAAAGAGTGCTCGCTGAAGGGGCTTAGGTCTTCTTTCCAACGAAACCTTCTGTCTAACACTTTCAGCAAGTCGGGCCTTGGTCAACGTCATGGAACCCTCGGGGTCGTTTAATTCATTGGCAGAATCTCTCATATCTGTTAACCTTTGTCAACAGGCACCAAATCCTCCAAAAATGTAGGATAGGCATATGCGCCCCGCTTTTCAACCCAGGCTCATCAATAATCCCTTTTCTGATCCAGGCCTTTTCATACCTTTTCGTTTTGAGAAAAGGGCCATCCTTTTTGACTTGGGAGACCTGCACAGCCTGTCTTCAAGAGATATACTCAAGGTCACCCATGTATTCGTAACCCATACCCACATGGACCACTTTATTGGTTTTGACCTGCTCTTGAGGCATTTCTTGGGCCGCCACAAGACATTGCATATATTTGGGCCAGAGGGTTTCTTCGCAAATATCGAGGGAAGGTTTGCCTCCTATACCTGGAATCTAGTAGGGGAATACGAGGATGAGCTGTTGATCCACGCCCACGAGGTCCATCCTGATCAGATTCTGCAAAAGACATATGTATGTAGAGAGCAATTCCGGGCCAAGCCCCTTGTCACCAGGAGGCCCAACAGCGGAACCATATGGTCAGAGCCCTCATTCCACATAAATGCTGCCCTCTTAGATCATAGGACTCCCTGCCTGGGCCTGTGCCTGGTTGAAAACTTGCACGTAAATATTATCAAAGAGGCATTGGATGAAATTGGATTGCCCGTGGGTCCCTGGATCAACAAATTCAAACAAGCCATATATGAGAAAAGGGATCCTTCAAGCGAGTTTCGTGTAACATGGGAGGAGCAGGGTGTACTTGTAAAGGAAAAAACCTTCAGGCTGGGAGACCTGATCAGTCGTATTGCCAAAATTTCACCTGGCAAAAAGACAGGGTACATCACTGATGTGATAGGCACAGAAGAAAATCAAGAAAGAATCATTTCCCTTGTCCAAGGATCCGATGCGCTCTTTATTGAGGCAGCGTTTCTTGATAAAGACAAGGATATCGCACGGAAAAAATTTCATCTTACCGCCAAAGAGGCTGGAGTAATTGCTGCAAAAGCTGGCGTGAAGTATTTGAAATTGTTTCACTTTTCTCCGCGGTACATGGGAGAGGAAGAGGGCTTTGAAAAAGAGGCCTTGAAGGCATATGAGCAGTACACAAATTACGTATAAGCGAGGCCTACCCTGAGCTTAAACGCCGCTGCGATTCACATTTTTAGGTGGGATTTTAGATAGCCCCTATATAGCGAGAAATGACTATTCGCTGCACTTCCGAGGTCCCTTCCCCTATCTCCAGGAGCTTTTGGTCCCTGTAAAATCTTTCAACGTCGTATTCCTTCATCAGGCCATAGCCACCATGGAGCTGTACTGCATGATTCGCGCAACGGTACATAACCTCGGAGCAGTATAGCTTGGCCATGGCCGCCTCTTTTCCGAATGGCTTATCATTGTCGCAGAGCCAGCAGGCCTTGTAAAGCAGAAGCCTTGCGCATTCAATTTCCATTGCCATATCGGCCAGTTTAAAGGAATTAACCTGAAAGTGGGCAATGGGCTTTCCAAACTGTACCCTTTCCCTTGCGTATCTTAGGGCCATCTCGAAGCAGCCCTGCGCTCCTCCCAGGCCCATGGCCCCTATGGACAGCCTCCCCTTGTCAAGGGTTTCCAGCATCTGGTGGAACCCGTGGCCCCTTTCGCCCAGCAAGTTTTCCTTTGGCACCCGGCAGTCTTCAAAATAGAGCTCGCTGGTATTGGAGGCCCGCCACATCATCTTTCCATGCATGGGCCTGGCCTCATAGCCGGGGGTACCAGCTTCCACTATTATGCATGAAAGTTCTGGTCTGCCATCATCCCTTGTTCCCGTACGGCACAGGGCAGTGACACCAGCGCTTATCTCGGTCGATGCATTTGTGATGAAGATCTTACTACCATTTACCACCCACTCATCCCCGTCCAGGATGGCCGTGGTCTTGGAATTACCTGCGTCAGAGCCAGCATTGGGCTCGGTCAGCCCAAATCCCCACAGTGCCTCTCCGCTGCAAAGCTTGGGTAGATATTTCTGCTTCTGCTCCTCATTTCCATAATAGTATATGGGACCGATCCCCAGGGAATTGCCTGCCGCAACCGTAGCCGCATGGGATCCATCCACCCGTGCAATCTCCTCCGTGGCAATAATGTAGGACAGATAATCCATGCCCTGGCCGCCATAGGTCTCACTAACAACCATACCAAAAAGTCCCAGTTCGGCCATTTTTTGCATGGTTTCATAGGAAAACTCTTCCCTTTCGTCCAATTCCTTGGCAACTGGCCTTATCTCGTTTTCAGCAAAATCCCTTACGGATTTCCTCAAGATTTCTTGTTCCATCGATAGGGTAAAGTCCATTTTCTCTCCTTTTCCGCCAAAGGTCTTAAGAAATACCCATTATTAGCGCAAAGTTATAGGCATAAGCCCATAAAATGTCAATGACAAATGAGGCACAGGCAGCCCTCCCGCTGAATCAGGATTCATTCACCGCAGAGACACAGGGAAAAAGCGAGGCCCTCTGTGCTCTCTGCGCCTCTGTGGTAGCCCTGCTGCCTTTCCGTCAGGCAGGGCAGGCGTGCTGGGCAGGAAACGAGTTTCAAAGGTCTAGACTGTTAGGGAAAATAAATAATTGACTTCCGCATAGGCACCTTATAGAAAGAAGGCCGTAAACTTCCATAAGAAAGGAGTATGGGGCATGATAAAATTCAGCGAAAGACAGTTAAAGGTACCTAAATTCATGAGGCCTGTTTATCTCGTCACAGCCGGGCAGTCAAAATTTGACCGGGCCATTCCAGAGAAAAAAACCGAAGAACTGTGCATCGACGCCCTCACCATGGCCGCAAGGCTCATCGACAAGACGCCAGCAGAGCTGAAAAGTTACATCCACACTGCATACTATGGACATTTTGCGGACCACTTTGGTGACCAACTTCTGGGCGAAGCCGTAATCCACGACCGTCTGGGTCTCGATCCACTGGGCAACATAGGGATAAAGACCGGCGGTGCTACGGGTGGATCTACCCTTTGGGAAGCGGTCAAGGCAGTGGCCTCTGGTTACTCAGACTGCGTGCTTGCAATGGGCTGGGAGAGAATGGATGAGGTGCCCACAGACGAAGGAAATCACCTCATCTCCTGTGCTGCCGACAAGGACTGGGAGACTCCCCTTGGTCACATTTATACAGGCTATTATGCTGTGATGGCCCAGAAGTATTGGCAGGTATTTGGCAAACAGGAGGAATCCTTCAGACGGACCCTGGCGGAGATCTCCGTAAAGCATCACGGCTATGCCAGGTTCAATCCTTTTGCCCAGGCACCAATGAAAATTACCGTGGATGACGTACTTAAATCACCCGTGGTGGCCTATCCTCTAAGGGCCCTTGATTGCTGCCTCATGAGTGTTGGGGCCGCCTGTGCGGTTATATGCGATGAAGATACGGCCATTGAGCTGACAAAAAATACCAAAAACAAGCCCCTGAGGATCTGGGTAGCGGCTGGATCTCATACCCTAAGACCCGCATGCCGGCGCGATATGGAAATTCCGCTCCTGCCCAATGAGACACCTGACCAGTACAAGGATCTCGGGGAACGCTTTCCTGGCGGTGAAAGATACCCTGGATTTACGGGATTTTTAGCAGCCCGGATGGCTGCGTGGTACGGCTATCGCATGACCGGCATCACCGACCCCATGGAGGATCTGGATGTCATCGAACTCCACGACGCATTTACCATAAGTGATGTCCAGACATACGAGGATATCGGGCTGAGGCCTTATGGCTATGGCAGGGACTATGTTGAGTCAGGTGATTGTTACCACATTAATCCTCACACCGGAAAGCCCGGAAGACTGCCTTCAAATCTTTCTGGTGGGCTCATCGGATGCATGCACGCAGTTGGTGCAACAGGGATAATGCAAACCTTCGAAATAGCGACTCACCTTTGGGGTCGTTGGGGTGAAATCCATGGAGATGACAATTTGTGGAAGGAATTCGGGAGACAAAAGCCAGAGGATTGGACCAACCTTCAGGTGGAAGGAGCAAAAAGGGCCCTTGCCATCAGCCATGCAGGGGTCGGTTCCCACGTAACTGCCACTATCCTTATGGATCCAGACCATCTCCTCAAAGAGGACGCATAAAGGAGGGCGATAAAATGAGCATGTACGGTATAGTAAAGGTAAAAAATGGCAAATATAAGATCAAAGGTGACTTTCACCACATCACCCCTAATATGCCCATAAGAAACGAGGATGAAGGGTGGAGGCTCGTGGGGGTCACCAATCCTAGGGACATGACTTACATCCACACATATGGTGGTGAAGCAGTTTTCTTTGAAAACCTTTGCAAGGGGAAAATACACGGTTCAAGATGTGACAATCCTGACTGTGAATTCAAGGGCACGGT
>DQZA01000074.1 GCA_011042035.1 Desulfobacteraceae bacterium | reverse complement strand
CGCATATGTCGCTAGAAAGTCATCTTGCACTTGCAAAGAATAATCCCCTGTCGTCAAACTGTCCAATACATCGACGAGAAATGGTCCTGCCAGCGATGAAAGCCGGTCATGTAAATGCCCACCTGTCTCGTACCGCTCAATGGCAATCTCCATTTGTCGTATCACCGGCCCGGTGTCCATACCCTCGTCCATCTTCATGGCCGTTAGCCCTGTCTTGGTTTCACCTTGGAGTATGACCCATTGTATTGGAGCAGCCCCTCTATACTTGGGCAAGAGGGATGCATGGATGTTAAGCGCGCCCCAAGTGGGTACTTCTAGGAGATTCTTCTTCAGGATTTGTCCAAAGGCAACCACCACAATAAGGTCGGGCGACATTTTTCTTATTTCTTCGCAAAACTCAGGACTAGAGGCTCTTTCGGGTTGCAGTACCTGTAGCCCTTCCTCCAGGGCAACCTGTTTTACGGGGGGAGGGGCCAGTTTCCGCCCTCTGCCTTTTGGGCGGTCTGGCTGAGTAACCACAGCCAAAAGGATAACCTCGGTTTCTATCAACGCGCGCAAGGCAGGCACCGCGAAGTCAGGTGTGCCCATAAATATAACTCTCGGTTTAGGACTTAATGAAGGAGTGTTTAAGAGGCTCACAGGCAAATCGTTATCACTCTTTATTGGCTAAAATCTTCTTGAGTTTCTTTTTATACATTGCCCTCTTGAGGCTGCTAATGTGGTCAATGAAAAGCATACCATTGAGATGGTCTATTTCATGTTGAAGGCATATTGCCAATAGTCCATCAGCCTCAAGCTCTAAGGGATTACCGTCAATGTCAATGCCCCGTACCAATACCTGGGCATTCCTTTTCACTTCAGCAGAATAGTCTATCACGCTCAGGCACGCCTCTTCTGATTTGGTGGTACCCTCCCTCTCCACAATCTCTGGGTTTATCAATACGCAGGGTTTTCTAACATCCTTTTCTTCAGGCTTGAGATCAAAGACAATAACCCTGTCCAGCGAACCCACCTGATTTGCAGCAAGCCCAATGCCTGGGGCCGAATACATGGTGTAAAGCATGCCATCTGTCAACTTTTTCAGTTCACCATCTATATTGCTAACTGGCTCCGCCTTTTGCCTCAACACAGATGAAGGATAGGTGTATATCTTCATTTTTTGTAATTTGTCACTCATTTCATGTCCACCCTGACGCAATCTATGTTCTATACTAACCATTCATCGAGTACAAATCAAGACAGCTTAACCTAAATTAGCCTTGACTTTTCCCCTTCCCAAACTTAATGAGTTTAAATAGCGTTTGGATTAGGAGTAGAAAGCTTATGAAAAGAACCGTTGAATTTCTTTTCGAGATAGGGATGCTCAAAAAGACCCCTCGAACAGGATACCAGTTTCTTGGCTCGGGTAAGGAGTCTGTTGCTGCTCATTCCTTTAGAACCGCAGTGATAGGTTATGTTCTTGCCTCTAGGAACCCTGATCTTGACATGCGCAAGGTGGTATTAATGGCCCTGTTTCATGATTTTCATGAGGCAAGAACAGGGGACCATAACTATGTAAACAAAAAATACGTGGAGATCGACGAGGAAAGTGCCCTTGAAGACCAGGTGGCTACACTTCCTTTTTCTAAAGAGATCATGGAATTGAGCCGAGAATTCAATGAAGGGTTAACACCAGAGGCCCTGGCTGCTAGGGATGCCGACCAGTTGGACCTTATCTTTGAGCTTAAAGCACACCTCGACGTGGGCAATGCGTATGCAAAGGACTGGCTGACATTTGCGCTCAAAAGGCTCCAAACATCAGAGGCAAAAAAGATAGCTGAGCAGGTCCTAACAACTGATTGGACCTCCTGGTGGTTTGACAAAAAAACGGATTGGTGGGTAAATGGACCCGAACGTAACCAGGGTGGGTGATGATGCAATAACGTATTCCCGGAAGCCCGGTATCATGCGTCTTTGCATGATAGGTTCCTTTGTCTTCCACGTGTTTGCTCTCATTACAATAAACCGGGCCTTCCCCATCCACTGGATTATCGAACCCCTTAGGATCTATCAGGTGGAGTTGATACGACCTCCGGTCAAGGACATGGAGTTGGACAAAGACGCACAGGGCCTTACTAGGCTCAATGAAGACAATTCCAAATCCACACCCCAGGGAGAAGATACCATATCCTTGGACACCACGGATAAGAAGTACGTTTCATATGCAAAGATAATCAAACAGGCCCTTATGGCCCAATGGAATTATCCAGAGGCTGCAAGGGACAATTTGATGGAAGGACGGACACTCCTTTTATTCACCCTCTCAAGAGAGGGCGCTCTTCAGGATCTACGCCTCATTAGTTCCTCGGGTTACATGATATTGGACAGTGAGGCCATGCGAGCTGTGAGGGCGGCAGCCCCCTTTCCCGCATTTCCTGGGTCAGTGACCGTTGCAAGGCTTCATATAAAGGCCAACTTCGATTATAAGTTAACAGGAACTGGACCGTCTTAGCGATGAAGCAAAGGGATACGAGGTAAAAAGTGGGATTTTTTCAGGGAATATCGTATAACTTCAGAGGCCTTTTCTTTTCTTTAAGATCTCCCAAGCTACTCATCCTGGGAATCATACGATTCGTGGCTGTGCTGATCCTCACTATAATTTTGGCCACCCTCATCCTCGCCTACCACCAACAGATCCTCAACCTCATATGGGCCAAGCCCTCAAGCCACTGGATCATCTGGTTATGGCATATTGTATCCTGGCTCCTGTCTTTTCTGCTCGTAGGAACATCTGCGGTCATCTCTTACCTCGTGGCCCAGATACTATTCAGCGTTGTGATAATGGATATTATGTCGCGGATAACTGAGAGGAAGGTAAGGGGCCAAGTGGATGAAGCCAAGGTATCATTACTGAAGTTGTTTGGCTACCTCGTGCGGCAGGAAATACCAAGGACAACAATTCCTGTTCTCATATCCCTGGTATTGATGATCGTGGGATGGGTCATCCCATTGGGCCCTATACTGGTGGTGCTCTCTTCGCTGGTCGCTGTCATATTTCTTTCCTGGGACAATACTGATCTTGTCCCTGCTCGGAGGATGATGCCCTTCAGGGAAAGGTTCAAGCTGCTGCTAAAAACCTTGCCATTTCACTTGGGTTTTGGACTGCCTTTTCTTATCCCCGGGGCAAACATCGTATTCTTATCCTTTGCCCCGGTGGGTGCCACCCTTTATCACATTGAGAAAGAGGCCTCACAAACCAAGGCCTCTCCACCTGCATCAGAACGCTATCCCACTTGACTCCACGTAACCCTTTCTTTTACCAGTTCTACAGAAGGCGAAGGGTAGTGTCTGTCTCAGCGCCCTCCTCTTTTTCATTTCAAAATCACAGGTTTTCCCCTGTATTTCCCTGAGGCCACCTCCTCCCAGAATTCCTTTTTCACTTTCATCCAATCATGGCCAAATTTCTCGTTAAAGAATCCTCCGAGCCGATCAAAAAGCCTCTTCCACATGGCGCCCGAGCCCAGGGACAGCACATCTTCCAGAAAAGGCACTATTTCCGTCATATATTCTTTGGGAATGAATGCCCTGGCACCCATTTCATGAGAAATTTTCCTCATTCCTTTTTCATCTTTCGCCGTTCTTCATCCCTGATTTCTCGGCGAAGCAGTTTTCCTACCTTGGACTTGGGCAGCATATCCCTGAATTCTATGTAACTAGGCACCTTGTAAGAGGCTAGCCTGTCCCTGCACCACCGGATAAGCTCAGCGCCGCTCACACCCCTTGCGTCTTCCTTCAGGACCACGATTGCCTTGATCCTCTCTCCTACCTTGGGATCAGGCACGCCCACAACACAGGCGCCAATTACCGTAGGATGGTCTTGAAGTACTGCCTCAACTTCAGAGGCAGAAACCCTGTAGGCCTTGTGTTTGATAATGTCGGCTGAGCGCTCCACATAAACAAACTCTCCGTCTGAGTCCTGCCTGACAAAGTCTCCCATTCTGTAAAATACCTTGCCATTTATGGTTACATAGGAACTCTTTGTCTCCTCTGGCTTGTTCCAGTATTCCTTGATGGTATAAGGGGATGTGACTAGCAATTCTCCCACTTCGCCCTGGGGAACAGGCTGCAAAGTTTCCGGATCCACCACCATGCACACGCGGCTCTTGAGTGGGATCCCAATGGAGCCCGGCTTGGGCTCTCCGCCGATTCGACTATAGGTGACATGTCCAGCCTCGGTTGATCCGTAAACTTGGTAGATGGGAATATTGAACCGTTCTTTCCATCGCTTGTAAACCTCCACGGGAAGCACATCGCCACCGCAGTAGCAATATCTCAGCGAGCTCAGATCGTAGCGATCAAGGCGATTGTTTTCCAGTATCATCCTGTAAAGGGCAGGAACCCCCAAGAACCACCTAACCCGATACTTTTCAATACTCTCCAGGATTGCATCCACAAGCGGCACAGGCATCAATACCACTGTGTTGCCTTTGTTGAGCCCTATTGCCATACACAATCCAAGGGCCATGATGTGGAACAAGGGGTTAACGGCAATGTAAACGTCTCGACCTTCCAAAAGATGTTCACCTGCCACATCCTCTGTTACGTCATTAACATAGGAGGTCATCCCTATATGATTCCCTGGTACGCCCTTGGGCATACCTGTTGTCCCCCCTGTGTACAGTATGTAGGACAGATCCTTCCAAGGATCCACTTCTTGGGACGCGTCAAGGGGAGCGTGCTTCAAAAGAGAGCAAAAAGAGTGCACCCAGGATTCACGCTCAACTTTGCCTTTTGGAATCTTGTCAAATAAGGTACCCAAAAACCTTTTCCATAGCGGTAACAGATCCGCTAGGTTTGTTACTATTGCGCGCTTGAGAGGAGTCTTATCAAAGATCTCCTTTACGTAACAAAAATTGGTGTCAAGACATACAATAGTCTCTGCACCAGAGTCGTTAAGCATATATTCGATTTCAAAAGAAGTGTAGATGGGTGATACAGGCACCAGCACAGCGCCTATCCTCTGTATACCCAGAAACGCTATAAGCCATTGAGGGGAGTTGGATATGTAAAGCATAACCCTGTCGCCCTTTTTTACTCCCATCTCCTTAAGGGCGGCACCGAACCTTTCACTCAATTCCTTGAACTGTCCGTAAGAAAAATGTTGCCCAAGAAATATTATGGCAGTGTTGTGCGGATAACGCTCCGCCATCTGATCAAACCTGGTATAGCTTAGCTCCTGCTGGAGTTTTTCGCCGTATGAATCCACCTTTACCTCTTCCCCTTTACTCGCTAAACTCCAAAGTATGCAGATCTAACATCAGGATTACTCAATAGTTCCTCTTTGGTTCCCTCAAGCACAGCGGCACCATTCTCCAGTATAAATCCATAATCAATGATGGGTATCACCGGCCTCGCATACTGCTCAGTAATAATTATGGATATCTTTTTTTGGTCACGAATCTCTCTGGTGGAACGTACCAGCATGGCCTGCATAAGGGGGCTCAAACCAAGCAATGGCTCATCCAGCAAAAGGACTGTAGGTTGGGCCATTAATGCCCGGCCAATGGCCAGCATTTGCTGCTCTCCCCCACTCAGGAATCCACCCACCCTTTTTTTTAACTTTTCCAATGCCGGAAATATCTCAAAGACATACTCCAGTGTCTCACTGGCCTGCCGCGAGGAGGCAAGGTATGCCCCAATTCTAAGGTTTTCCAGTACGCTACTTTCTTTAAAAATTCGCCTTCGTTCAGGGCATAGGATAATCCCCATCTTTGCCCTCTTGCTGGGCTT
>DQZA01000117.1 GCA_011042035.1 Desulfobacteraceae bacterium | reverse complement strand
TGATATTCCAACCCTGTGCTACCTCAAGCGGGCCACACCCACTGGGGCATGCCGGATATGCCTGGTGGAGGTGGAAGGAGCCAGGAATTTGGTCGCATCATGCTCCACACCAGCAGCTCCTAATATGGTAATTAAGACTGATAGCCCTCGAGTGATAAATGCGAGAAGGCTCAATATCGAATTGCTCCTGGCAAGCGGGCACCATAACTGCTTGGCCCAGGAAATGGATGAAGATTCCTGGGCCGAATTTCAGCTCAAGGCTATGCAACCCGAGGCCCATAAGGACATATGCCCGGCCTATGGTGACTGCAGGCTCCAGGACCTAGCCATTCGCTATCAGGTGAGGGATGTCCGATTTCAGCCAAAGGAGATCAAATATCCCATTGAGGATGTCAACCCCTTTATAGTCAGGGACTTTTCACGGTGCATACTGTGTGGGCGATGCGTCCAGGCATGTAATGAGGTCCAGGTAAATAATGCCATAAGCTATGGATACAGAGGGGCGGATTCCAAGATCGTTGCAAAGGGTGACCTTCCTTTGAAGGACTCTGACTGCGTGTTTTGTGGGGAATGCGTTCAGGCCTGCCCCGTGGGAGCACTGGTCCCAAAGGAGGACTTGAACCTTCATAGGCTGAAGGGAACCCCTATAAAAAGAGTGCGCACCACCTGTTCCTATTGCGGTGTGGGCTGTCAGATATACCTCCATGTCCAGGACGGCAAGGTTATAAAGGTGACGGGGGTGGAAGATGTTGGCCCCAATTATGGAAGTCTCTGTGTAAAGGGCCGCTTTGGATATGAATTTATTAATCACGAGGAGAGACTCACCAGACCCCTTATTAAGGAAAATGGTGAGTTTAGGGAGGCCTCCTGGGACGAGGCCCTTGAGCATGTGGCCCAGAGGTTCAAAAAGGTCAGAGAGAAAAACGGATCAGATTCGATAGGGGTCTTTTGCAGCGCTAGGATGACGAACGAAGAGAATTATGTTGCCCAGAAGTTCACCAGGGCGGCGTTAGGGACCAACAACATAGATCACTGCGCGCGGCTCTGACACTCCTCAACAGTGGCAGGTCTTGCCGCAGCATTCGGAAGCGGGGCAATGACAAACCCCATTGAAGACATAGAAAAGGCCAATGTTATCCTGATCACCGGTTCCAATACCACTGAAAATCACCCCGTCTTATCTTCCTATGTGAAAAGGGCGGTGACCCTAAAAGGGGCAAAGCTGATAGTCGTAGACCCCAGGCGGATTCCAATAACCCGGTACGCTACGCTTTGGCTCCGGCCCAATCTGGGTACAGATGTGGCCTGGATTAACGGCCTAATGCACGTGATCATAAGAGAAGGCCTCTATGATGAGGATTATGTCAAGCAGAGGACAGTGGGTCTTGATGATCTCAAGAAGATTGTTGAGAAGTACACCCCTGATTACGTAGAGAAAATAACCGGCATACCCAAAGAAAGGCTTGAAAAGGCGGCAAGAATGTATGGAGGCGCCAAGGCCGCTTCTATTCTTTATGCAATGGGGATAACTCAGCATAGAACCGGCACGGATAATGTCAAATCGCTTGCAAACCTTGCCATGCTGTGTGGAAACGTGGGGATCGAGGGCGGTGGTGTAAACCCCCTAAGGGGACAAAACAATGTCCAGGGGGCATGTGACATGGGAGGACTTCCCAATGTTTACACGGGGTATCAAAAGGTTGTTGACCTAGCAGTACGCTCCCGTATGGCAAAGGCATGGGGTGTTAAGGAACTTCCCCAGGAACCCGGTCTTACCGTAACGGAGATGATGGAGGCGGCTTATGAGGGAAATATCAAGGCACTATATATCATGGGTGAGAACCCAATGGTATCTGATCCTAACTTGAACCACGCTCAAGAGGCCTTGAAGAAGGTGGACTTCCTTGTGGTGCAGGATATCTTCCTGACAGAAACTGCCAGGGAGGCGGACGTGGTTTTGCCTTCGGCATGTTTCGCAGAAAAGGATGGGACCTTTACCAATACGGAGAGGAAGGTCCAACGGGTGCGAAAGGCCCTTGACCCGCCAGGAGAGGCAAGGCAGGATTGGGAGATAATCTGCGAGCTTTCCACAAGACTGGGGTATCCCATGAAGTATGATGATCCCAAGGCCATCATGGAAGAGATAGCCGCAGTTACCCCGTCGTACTGTGGTATCACATATGAGAGAATTGAGTACGACGGGCTCCACTGGCCCTGTACTGGAACGGATCATCCCGGTACGCCGTGCCTGCATGTGGACCAATTTACCTGCGGGTTGGGGGTCTTCCATGCCATCGACTATATCCCCCCTGCAGAGCTGCCCGACGAGGAGTATCCGTTTTACCTCACCACTGGAAGAATACTTTTCCAGTATCACACGGGCACCATGACCATGAAGGTGGACGGCCTTAACCAGATTGCCCCTGAATGCTTTGTGGAAATTTCAAGAAAGGACGCCATGACCAAGAATATAGAGGATGGTGATCCATTGAGGGTGAGGTCTAGAAGGGGGGAGATTGTGGCCAAGGCCAAGATCTCTGAAAAGGCCGTGGACGGGACAATATTTATTCCGTTCCATTTTGCCTCGGCCGCTGCAAATAAACTTACCAACTCGGTGCTGGATCCAGTTGCCAAGATACCCGAGTACAAGGTATGCGCAGTCCAGATAGAAAAAGCCAGATCATAAGGAGTAGGACCTATGCTTACGGCTGCTGATTTGACCATGAAGAATCCAGATCTTACAAGCGAGATCATGGAAGAGGTTGACCGGGTTATTGATGAGAACAAGGGGAAACCCGGTTGCCTGATACCGGTATTGGAAGATTGCCAGCGGGCTGCGGGATATCTGCCGGTGGAGCTGCAGGAGTATATAAGCGATCGGCTAGATATTCCGGCAAGCACCATATATGGGGTCGTAACCTTTTATTCCTTTTTTTCAATGGTTCCCAAGGGAAGGCACGTTATAAAGGTATGCCTGGGAACTGCCTGTTACGTGAGGGGTACAAAAGCGATCATAAAAAGGCTAGAGGACGAATTTGGCCTGGAGGTGGGTCAGACCTCAGAGGACCGTCGTTTCTCCCTTGAAGCGGTTCGATGTCTGGGTGCCTGTGGCCTTGCGCCAGCGATGGTTATAGACGATGACACCCACGGGGGAGTGAACCCAAATAGGCTGGGAGAACTACTGGACAAGTACGAGTAGATGTTGCCTATTTGGTGTTATTTGGCAAGGCGGGCCCTGGTGATGGGATCCGCCCAATGTTTATACCCTTTTGTTTGAGGAGGAACGACGGATTTGAAACTCTCAGAGGTTAAAGAAATTTTGAAGGCCGAGGTAGTTGCGGGAGAAGAGCATCTGGGCAGGACAGTGGTAGCGGGCGTTGGAAGTGATTTGATGAGTGACCTCTTGACCGGACCCACTGCAGATGCTGTGTTGCTCACGGGCCTTAATAACGTCCAGGTGGTGAAGACGGCGGTGGTGGCTGGAATAGGGGCTGTAATCCTTGTAAGGGGCAAGAGGCCTGCACCAGACATGGTCAGACATGCCAAGGAACAACAACTCCCCCTCTTGACCACACCCTTTACCATGTTTTCTGCCTGTGGGCGGTTGTTTGAAAAGGGATTGAGAGGGGTTGAGAAAAAGGCAGTGGGCACAGGGGAAGTGAAAGAAGGTCTGGGTCGTTAGGGCCTCTGCCATAGTACGAGCAACAGGGGCCTGTGATCGGCGATAGGGTATGCAGAGTTTGACAAAGACGTTCCGGGTCCAGCCCAGGGATTTTGTCAAGGCTGGTGAGGCCTCCTTGAAGATCCAGAGGCTGCTCAAGGACATCGGCTTTGATCCAACACTGATTCGGCGGGTGGCTGTTTGCGCCTATGAGTCTGAGATGAATGTGGTCATGTACGGGGGAGAAGGTAAGATTCTCCTGGAGGTGAGCGCGGAGAAAATCTCTGTTATTACCGACGATGACGGTCCTGGTATTGAGGATATAGAAAAGGCGCTGCAAGAAGGCTACTCGACCGCCCCGCCCGAGTATAGAGAAATGGGGTTCGGGGCAGGAATGGGACTGCCAAATATAAAGAAGAATGCTGACTTGTTTGAGATAAGGTCCGGGAAGGGTGACGGGACTACCCTTGTCATGTCTTTTGAGGTGAGGCAATGATTGAAAAGTTGCCCTCAGCCACCGAGCAACAGGTCAATTATGTAAGGATAGATGAGGACAAGTGTAATGGCTGTGTCCTGTGTATGAAGGTATGCCCCACTAAGGCCATAAGGGTGAGGGACAACCACAAGGCGGTTATAGTGGGCGTTTGTATTGATTGTGGGGAGTGTGTAAAGGTCTGCCCGAGGGGGGCCGTAGAGCCCATAATAAATCTCACAAGCGATTTTGAGGAAGCACCTTACAAGGTTGTGAGCCCATCAACAGCCATTTATGCCCAGTTCGGACCTGACGTTATGCCAAATGATGTATTACTTGCACTCAAAAAGATGGGCTTTGATTACGTACACGATCAATCCTATACCAGCGAGATGTTTAATGTAGCAATAGAGCTTTATGTGAAGGAAAACCACGAGCATGGTCATTCTCCTTGGCCCCTGATCTCACCGGTTTGCCCTGTAGTGGTTAGGCTCATAAGGTACCGATATCCTTCTTTATTGAAGCATCTACCTCCCCTTGCCACTCCCAGGGAGATAGTGGCCCGTGAGGCCAAGAAAAGGCTGTCCCAAAAACACGGATGTTCACAGGATGTCATCAAGGTGATCCATGTGACCCCATGTGCGGCGAAGATGATTTGCATAAGGGAGCCGTTCTTCCTTGAGCGATCATACCTGGATGCTGCAGTGGGGATATCCAGTATACATGAGGAGATAATAAGGAACCTCAAGGACCTGGAAGAGGATACAGTGCTGCATCATTCAGGAGGAATTGGCCTTGGCTGGGGGATGTCAGGGGGCGAGATAGCAGGCCTTCACATGAACTGCCTTGCCGTGTCAGGCCTTAGCGAGACCATAAAATACCTTGAGCAAATCGAGATGGGTCTGTTGACCGACATTGAGTATGTGGAGTTTAGGATGTGTACCGAGGGTTGCATTGGCGGCCCCCTGACCGTAATAGATAAGTACAGGGCTAAACATCGCCTTCAAACATTGGTGAGGTTGTTTGGTGCGGAGAGGAGGGTAAAATACGAATATGTCAAGAATCTTTATGATAAAGGGTGGTTCTTGGCGGAAAGGGAAGTAGAGGGATTTCCATCAGAAAGGAGCGCCAGGGATATCAAGGCGGAGATAAGGAGACGGAATCAAATCGAAAAGATATTGGAACATCTGCCGAGGAAGGAATGCGGGCTGTGCGGTTCCCCTGATTGTGAGACATTTGCTGAGGATGTCGTGGATGGGAGATCCTCCCTTGATAAATGCGTATTTCTGGATGCAAAGGGCAAGGAAAAGGGGCTTCAATGAGGGTTAGGGATATCAAGGAGATGTTGGGTCTGGAGCTGGTGGCAGGCTCGAGTGGCCTGGATAGGATGGTTCAGGGCGGTTATTGCGGCGATTTGCTCAGCGATGTGATGGCCAACGCCCCACAGGGCGGGGTATGGTTAACAGTGCAGGCACACCAGAACATCGTGGCGGTGGCGGTCTTGAGGGAATTGGCCGCAATTATACTGGTTAATGGCTCTAAACCTGACCCCAAGACCATAGAAAAGGGGGAGCAGGAGGGTATACCTATACTTCTGACAAATCAAGGCTCCTATGAAGCGGCAGGGAGGTTATATATGGCAGGGATTGGGCAAACGAGGGATGAAGCG
>DQZA01000101.1 GCA_011042035.1 Desulfobacteraceae bacterium | reverse complement strand
TCAAGCACTTGCACTGCCCTGACCGGTTCATAGTCTGAGACACGCGGTGAAAGGTTCTTGGGGTCCATGATGGCCTCATAGGTGAATTTTACGTCCCTGGCGGTGAAAGGATGACCATCGTGGAACACAACACCCGGTCTCAGGTGGAATACGATAATGGGGTTGTGTTCCGTGGATGGGAGAAGCCTTTGTGACAATTTGATTAGTTCATCGTGATCAATGGAAGGATTTGTTGCCAAATATTTCCAGCCGGCAAAGGAGGAAAAATAATCTTTACCCAGAATGAGGGTGAGATTTTTAAACAGGTCTTGGTCCACCTTGCTCAACACCAGCCTAATGCGAGGCGGGGCCTTTACAGTGACATCTATTTCTTTCGTCCTTACCCAGGTTATGGTATTGAATTGGCGGGGAGGTAAAATCTCGATTCTTTTGATGAGGCGCAAAGAGTCCTGCAATGCCGCAGGGATCCCAGGAGTCGTCTTGCCACTGATGAGCAATGATGCAATTTCCTGGGCCCCAGCATTGCCAATCCTTGGAATGGCTGCGTCCTTATTGACATAAAAATAGGCCTCTTCGTATATTTCCCAGGATTTGGCCAGTCTTCCCCTAAATCGCAGGTTTTCGTCCCTATCTATTAGACTATCAAAAACGAGTGACTCGATTTGGCTGCTGGCCGAATCTGCAGACAGAATTGGGTTCAGAAGACTAGCGTCTCCAATGGAGGCTGTAACATACTGAACAAGCCGCTGGGGATTGCCTTTTGTTTGTTCCTCATAGGTTGGGACCCAGAAGTAGGATTGCAGAAGGAACAGGATTAGAGCTGTGGGGATAATAACCAGTAGCCGCTTAATAGTCATTTCTGTGAGATCAGGCTGATATTATTGTCACGTACTCACAAGGGGCTTAAAGTGAAAAGCCAGAAGGCCAATGCCCCAATTCGCAATGAGCTTAATGGGTAGTAAAAACTGAGTCAAGCTAAAAGGCGTTGGTTATTGTGGTGCGGTGGTTTCATCAAAGCTGGGTACAGGGGTGGACTTCTGGCCTGCCTGTTAACACGAAACCGAATTCAGAGACTTATGAGCCTTGCCCTGGACAAAATTATGTCCCCATGTGCCAGGAGGCAAGGTATGCGCGTTGCTCTTCCGTAAGGGTATCTATTTTAACACCCAGAGACTCAAGCTTTAGTCTGGCGATTTCCCTATCAATTTCTTCGGGGACTGGATATACCTTCTTTTGCATCTGACCATGATTTCTGGCCATATATTCTGCGGACAGGGCCTGGTTGGCGAAGCTCATGTCCATGACGCTGGAAGGGTGGCCTTCGGCCGCAGCAAGGTTAATGAGTCGGCCTTCGCCTAGCAAATAAACTCTCTTGCCGTTTTTGAGGGTGTACTCTTCCACGTATTCCCTGATCCTTCTATGGGAGACCGAATTTTCCTTCAGCCGGGGTATATCCAGCTCCACGTCAAAGTGGCCTGAATTGGATATCATAGCCCCGTCCTTCATTTGGAGAAAGTGTTCTGCCCTGATTACATTAATGTCTCCAGTAAGTGTGCAGAAAAAATCACCCAAGGGGGCGGCCTCGGCAATGGGCATGACCCTGTAGCCATCCATAACTGCTTCGAGAGCACGAAGGGGATCGACCTCGCAAACAATTACATGCGCGCCATGGCCCTTGGCCCTTGCTGCTACGCCTCTGCCGCACCAGCCATAACCACTAACAACGAAAGTGCTTCCGGCAAGCAACCGATTGGTTGCGCGGATAATCCCGTCAATGGTGCTCTGGCCAGTTCCGTAACGATTGTCAAAAAGGTGTTTTGTGTTTGCGTCATTAACCGAGATTACAGGAAACTGCAGTACCCCATCCTTTTCCATACTCCGTAGCCGGATAACTCCTGTTGTGGTCTCCTCTGTGCCCCCCATTACATCTGCAAGGAAGGACTTCCTTTGTTCTGCCGGGAGCCCCTTGCCCCACTCTGCAACGGACGGCTCTAAGTCGTCCCATCTTTCGAGAGCGATGAAATGGATGGAGCTTACCAGATCCGCGCCATCATCCATGGTCAGATGAGGTCTATGTTTTAGTGCAGATAGGATATGGCTGTAATAGGTCTTGTGGTCTTCACCCTTTATGGCATAAACTGGAATTTCATGGTCTGCCACAAGGGCGGCTGCAACGTCGTCCTGTGTTGACAATGGATTTGATGCGCACAATACCACGTCAGCTCCACCTGCCTTGAGGGTTGTGACAAGTGCCGCGGTTTCGGTGGTCACGTGAAGGCACGCCGATAAACGAAGTCCCTGGAGGGGTTTTTCCGTTGCGAAGCGTTCCTTTATCTTGTTTAGCACGGGCATGCTGAGCACTGCCCACTCTATCCTCAACCTGCCCTTGTCGGCCAGGGTCATATCTTTAATGTCGTAATCCATAGCTCTGCTCCTTTTTTATGGTACGCTATTTTATGGCTCTCTTGAGATCTTCCACCAGGTCGGTTTTCTCCCACGTAAACTCGGGTAGTTCCCTTCCAAAGTGCCCGTAGTTGGCAGTTTTTCTGTAGATCGGGCGGAGCAAGTCCAGCCGCTCTATGATGGCTGCCGGCCGCAGATCAAGGTTTTCTAGCACGATCCTTGTGAGCTCTTGGCTAGAGACCACACCCGTGCTGTATGCACCCACCATGACAGAGACGGGCTCGGCGCGGCCGATGGTATAGGCCACCTGGATTTCGCATTTCTGTGCAAGACCCGCGGCCACGATATTCTTGGCGATGTAACGGCACATGTAAGAGGCGCTTCTATCAACCTTTGTGGGGTCCTTACCTGAAAAGGCGCCACCACCGTGATACCCAAAACCGCCATATGTATCCATTATGATCTTCCGACCGGTCAGGCCGCAATCTCCCAATGGCCCGCCAACCACGAATCGGCCCGTGGTGTTTACAAAGTATTGGGTCTTGTCATCGAGCATGTCAGAGGGAATCACCTTCCGAATCACCTCTTCGATAATAGCTTCCCTGATGGTGTCGTAGCTTACATCCGGGTCGTGTTGCGCGGCGATAACAACGGTGTGCACCCTCACGGGTTTGCCGTCCACGTATTCCACCGTGACCTGGCTCTTTCCGTCAGGCCTCAGCCAAGGAAACTTTTCTGACTTTCGCACATGGGCCAGCCTGCGGGTCAGGCCATGAGCGAGATAGATGGGCATAGGCATAAGGGTAGGGGTATCTGTGCAGGCATATCCAAACATTAGCCCCTGATCTCCAGCCCCCTGTTCTTTGAACAGGCCCCTGCCGTTAACCCCCATGGCAATGTCAGGGGACTGTTTGTCAATACTTGTCAACACCGCACAGGTCTGCCAATCGAAACCCATTGATGAGTTGTTGTAACCAATGTCTTTTATGGTTTCCCTTACCACATCGGGCATATCCACATATGCATTCGTTGTTATTTCCCCCGCTATAATGGCCATCCCCGTTGTTACAAGGGTTTCACAGGCCACCCTGGCATGTTTGTCCTGTTCCATTATCCTATCAAGGATGTGATCCGAGATCTGGTCTGCAATCTTGTCCGGATGCCCCTCGGTCACAGACTCTGATGTAAACAGGAAGTTGGCTGATTTCATATCTCGTTCTCCTTTCAGTTATGTATTTCGTACTCTATTCTTTTACCTCTAATATGCAATTATCGATTAACCTAGTCTGGCCAACCTTAACTGCCAGCGCGAGGAGAGTGCTTTTCTCCACGTGATCTATCTCTTCGAGTGTCACCGGATCACAGATGCTAACATAGTCAATCTTTGTATAGGGATGGCTTCTTATTAGGTCCTCCACGGCCTTTTTAATGTCCGACGCCTTTTGGTGACCCTCCTCAACCAGCCTAGAGGCGAGATCCAGGGATTGTTTTAAACAAAGGGCCGATGGCCTTTGATCCTGGGACAGGTATGCATTGCGTGAGCTCATGGCCAGCCCGTCAGGTTCCCTTACCGTGGGAACACCTATGATTTGGATATCCATGTTCAAGTCCATGACCATTCTACTGATGATGGACAGTTGCTGGTAATCCTTTTGCCCAAAGATGGCAATATGGGGCTTGGTGATATTGAATAGCTTACATACCACCGTTGCCACGCCATCAAAATGCCCCGGCCTTGAAAGACCGCAAAGATGTTGGCTCAACTGGCTCACGCTTACGGTGGTTTGAAAACCGTGGGGGTACATCTCCTCCACCGGTGGCATGAATACTATATCCACCCCCACACTCTTGGCCTTGTCCAGGTCTCCCTCGGGGTCCCTGGGATAGCGGTTAAAGTCCTCAGAAGGTCCAAACTGGGTTGGGTTCACAAATATGCTTATAACCAGCTTGTCTGCATGCCTTTTGCCCACACGCATTAACTCCAGGTGAGCCTCATGCAAATATCCCATTGTGGGCACCAGAGCAATTGTTTGGCCGCCCTGACGCAAGCTCTCTGCCGTTGCCTGCATTTCCCGTACTGTTTCAATCACGTCCATTTTACCGCTTTCCCTTCTTCCCTCTGGAACTCAGTGGGACATAATACTGAGTTCCGGCGCCCATCTCGGATATTTCCCTAATGAGGTCATCCAGGTCTTCTGGTATGTGGACAAAATCAATTTCAGAGGCATCCACCACCAGAAGAGGGCAGTCTGAGTAATGGAAAAAAAACTCGTTGAAGGCCTGGTTTATGGCATCGAGGTACTCCCAACTGAGGCCCTTTTCATATTTGCGTCCACGTTTCTTTATCCTTTCCATGAGCACTTCCGTGCGGGCCTGGAGGAAAATCACAAGGTCTGGGTGTACCACCCGTTGTTCGAGAAGACGGAAGATCTGGTCATATAGCCAGAACTCGTTCTCATCCAGGTTCACCTCTGCAAAGAGCCTATCTTTTTGAAAAAGGTAGTCTGCAATAACCACCTTTTTGAAGAGATTTTTTTGGATGATCTCATTGCAATGCTGGAATCTTCTCAATAGAAAAAATACCTGGGTCTGAAACCTGAATTTCTGTGGATCCTTGTAGAAATCCGGAAGAAATGGATTGTCTTGGGTTTCTTCTAGAATGGCCACGCCATTGAGCCGCTCTGAGAGCAGCGCTGCTAGGCTGGTTTTCCCCACGCCCAGAGGACCTTCAACCGCGATATATGAAAAATTGTGCTTGTTGGTCATGTTCTCTTTCTCGGTGTTGATGTCCCTGTCAAAATTTCTTCAAATTAACACCTCGGTTGCCCTCTGTCAACGGAAGGGCCTGGGCAAGGCATATGAATTCGTCAGGGGATAGGGTTTCAGCCCTTCTTTCGGGTTCGATGCCACATTGGCGTAAGGCCTGAAGGATGGTTTCCTTTTTCCACCGCTGCGCAGCTCCAAGCAACGCGTTTACGAGGGTCTTCCGCCTGTGCAAAAAAGCTGGTTTTACCACCTGTTTCAAATCCTTGTCACTAACGGGACGACGATGCCATGGGTTGTTAAAGTCCAACTCAACTACCATTGATTCCACCTTTGGCCTGGGATAAAAAGAGCCACTTGACACCTTGAATAACTTCTTTGCTGCAGCTCTGTACCGAACCATCACCGTGATGGCGCCATAGGACTTGATCCCCGGCGGTGATATGAGCCTTTGGGCAAATTCCTGTTGAAACATAAGTATCGCCCGGTCCATGCAATGATGGTTTTCCACTAGCTTTGCTACGAGGGGCGAGGAAATATTATAAGGGAGATTACCCAATACAATGATTTTATTATGAAATATGTCCTTTAGGTCCTTGAAGTCGAACCTCAGGATGTCCTGATGAAGGAGGGTGACGTTGTTGACTTGAGCCTGGCGAAGC
>DQZA01000070.1 GCA_011042035.1 Desulfobacteraceae bacterium | reverse complement strand
CGGGACACCCTCGGGTTCATCTCAATGACCACCATTTCTCCCGTTTCCGGGTGAATGGCGAATTGAATGTTTGACCCTCCCGTCTCCACGCCGATTTCCCTTATTATGGCGATGGCCGCATCCCTCATATCCTGGTACTCTCGGTCGGTGAGGGTCTGGGCCGGTGCCACGGTGATGCTGTCACCGGTATGAATCCCCATGGGGTCAAAGTTTTCAATGGAACATATAATCACCACGTTGTCCTTGAAATCCCTCATCACTTCCAACTCGTATTCCTTCCACCCTATGAGGGATTCCTCCATTATGATCTCGGAGATCATGCTGGCATCAAGCCCTGCCTTGGCAATTACTTCAAGCTCTTCCCTATTGTAAGCAACGCCGCTTCCAGTGCCCCCCAAGGTAAAGCTCGGCCTAATGATAATTGGAAAACCTATCCTTTCCGCGATGTCATAGACTTCCTCCATGGATCTGGCGATGCCGTTTTTTGGGACCCTCAGCCCAATATGACTCATGGCATCTCGGAACTGCTCTCGATCCTCAGCCTTCAAGATAACGGGCAATGAAGCTCCAATGAGCTCCACTCCCAATTCATCTGTAAGCCCTGACTTGGCTACCTGCACAGCAGTGTTGAGCCCTGTTTGGCCTCCAAGGGTGGGTAGCAACGCATCAGGTCTTTCCCGTTCCAAGACCTTTGAAACAAATTCAGGTGTAATGGGTTCCAGGTAAGTATGATGGGCCATGCCCGGGTCGGTCATGATGGTAGCAGGATTGCTATTTATAAGGACAACCTCGTAGCCTTCTTCCTTCAGTGCCTTGCAGGCCTGGGTTCCAGAATAGTCAAACTCGCAGGCTTGCCCTATCACAATGGGTCCGGAGCCTATTATAAGTATTTTCTTGATGTCAGTTCGCTTGGGCATTCTGCTCTCACAGGAATTGGCGTGGATTAACTAACTGGCTTACATCTCAAAGCAATTCGACAATATAACCGTTTTAACCATTCACCATTTAACTATTTAACCTTCCCCATCATCCCCACAAATCGATCAAACAGGTAACTCGCATCATGGGGGCCAGGGCTGGCCTCTGGATGATATTGAACAGAGAACAGGGGAATCTTCTTGTGAACAAGGCCCTCAAGGGTGTTGTCGTTTAGATTCACATGACTGAGCTCAATATCCGCTCCTTTGAGGGATTCCATATCCACGCAAAAGCCATGGTTCTGCGACGTTATTTCCACCTTGCCCGTGGCAAGATCCTTTACCGGCTGGTTTGCCCCCCTGTGTCCGAACTTTAACTTGTACGTCCTTGCACCCAGTGCTAGACCCAATAATTGGTGGCCTAAGCATATACCAAAGGTCGGACGCTTTCCCAACTGCTCCTGGATGGTCTCCACTGCATAGGTCACAGCAGCGGGGTCCCCTGGACCATTGCTTAGGAACAGACCGTCTGGCTCAAGCTTGTCTATCTCTGCCGACGTGGTGGTGGCAGGAACTACCAGCACATTGCATCCCCTATTCTCTAAGGATCTTAAAATGTTGTATTTCACGCCGTAATCTATCGCCACTACCCGGTATTTTCCCCTGCCATCAGGCCATTCAAAGGAAGCCAGCCCAACCTCTAGTGGCTCTGGTTTACCTTTCCACCAGAGGTATGGATTGCGGCAGGTCGCATCTTTTACAAGATCCCGGCCTATCATATGTGGTGCATTTCTCGCCTTTTCCACCAGGGAGTCCGGATCAAGATCCAACGTGGACAAAGCTCCCATCATGGCACCCTCTAGCCTAATGTGCCTGGTCAGGGCCCTGGTATCAATTCCTTCAACCCCAAGAACATTGGCAGCCTTGAGATAATCCGCAAGGCTGGCCCTTGCCCGCCAGTTGCTGGGAAACTCCTGGTATTCCTTCACAAGAAAGGCCGATACCTGTACCCCGCTCGATTCCACGTCTTCGTCGTTGATTCCGTAATTGCCTATCAACGGATATGTCATTGTTACCATCTGTCCCGAATATGACGGATCCGTAAGTATTTCTTGGTAGCCTGACATGCTGGTGTTGAATACCACCTCGGCGGTTACCTCTCCGTGCCCAGTAAAAGACCTGCCTTCAAACAATGTGCCGTCTTCCAGTGCCAGGAGAGCCCTTGGCTGGTCTAGTTCCATTACTCACCCCACTCCTCTAGGCCGTCGGACTTTATATCACCCTTTCCCTCTGGCCGGACCTTGCGGTAAATCTCAAGGGGGTTCAAACGCTGTCCCTCAACCTTCAATAGATCCTCTTCTATGGAAATACCGAACAGCCTTTCATTTTCTTGCAAATATGGAAGGATCAGCTCCCAATCCTTTTCGGTTATTGGTACAATCTCTCCTCCGTTTAGTTGTTGTTCCTCTATCTGACAATGAGGATCCCGTACATAGATCGCGCCCCCTGATGCAAGGGAAAAAAGGTTGGATCCTGGGTAGGGTATCGCCTGTGGAACCACATTCCCTTCATCGTCAAATGTCATTCCGTTGAGGATCACGAATCCACCGCCATGAAGGGGGTCCCCCGCCATGAAGGACTCAGCCAGGTAATCCAGACACGTCCCATTTATGACCACCCTCGGCTTGCCCACAGCGTTAATAAGAGGTCTGCCGGCAGCATTACCCATAACGTAAACCTCTCCCCCTTTTGCGCCGTACATAAAGGTCTGGCCTGTATCACCATAGATTACAAGTTTGCCCGATTTCATGATTTGCCCCAATTGATCCTGGGCATTGCTGTGGACATAGATACTCATGCCGTCAATCCCTGAGCCAAGATAGTCACCCGGGCTGCCATATATATCTATCCTTACACCGCCAGAGCTTGGCCCAAAGCCACATCCGTGGAAACGCTGACCCCTTAAGCCAAATACGATAAACCTTCTCCATCCCCTGAAGTACGCCTCGGCCATCAGACGGCTGTCGCAATGGTCTCCTTCTGGTGGGAAGAGCGTTGCATCTATTATTAATACCTTCTCGTCATAAGAAGGTCCTCTAAAAAATTGCCTTGTTTCCCAGTCAATGAGTCTGTAGCCAGTATCAGCCTTCTCCGTTTGGAGACTGGGAAAGTGGCGAAAGATGTTCTCCAGCGCATGGTTTAGAATCTGCAAAACAGACCTTCTTTTCTTGTCAAACGTGGGATATCGTCGATCGATCAAGTGTGTGATGGCCTCAAGAGCAACCTCAAAATAGGCGTCGTTCTCTAGTGTCCATTTCTTTATTTCCTTGAGACAGTCAACAAGGTTTGCATAATCCCAGTCCTTGATGCCATTTTTGATAAAATCTATTAAAAGGTCAGGCCTTTGTAAATCAAAGAATCTTCGGAGATCAAATCTATTTCCTTCTGTGGTATCGAGCGTGTAATAAACTCTGCCGGGAAGATACGGCACCTGCCCTTGTGGTATTTTCACTTCTCTACCGAATTTATCTATGCATGTGAGTTTTCGTTCCGTATCATTTCCTGGGATGGGATCAAGATTAAATATGAAGGCGCCGCCGTCAGTGTGGCTTCCGCCCCTGGCATTCCAGTATCTATCGGCCACTGTCCCCGCCCGAGGGTCTTCATCTGCGAGGCTTCTGAGGGTGGCATCAATTGCCTGTTTCTCCGAGCAAATAAGGCCCACCTGGACCTGCCCATCATGAAGGGCAAATACCTGGGGCCTGAGCATTGCAGTGTCCGTAATACCAATCAATTGAAAGCGCTGCTTTACCGTATCATTCCGCGCTATTATGAAAAACCACGGTCCATCGGGTGAGCCATGGATATGCGTGGCCTGTATTGCCCCGTATACATCCCGCTTTTCTGGGGGAAGTTGGTCGAAGTCTCTTTCCATGGTAGGGGCTAGGGCCTCTATCACATATTCCAGGGGATAGCCATATACCCGGCTATATAGATCAAAAAGCAGCACCGAAACCTCTGTATCGGTCAAGAAAAGGGGATAGATATTGCGCTGCTTCAGGTATTCTGCCACTGAATAGTAGTTGGCAAAATCACCATTATGGACCAAGGCCTCATTCATCCCAATAAAAGGATGCGCACCACCTGGGTGCCATACCTTGCCCTTAGTGGGGTAACGTTGGTGTGCAATCCATATATGGGCCTTAAAGTTGTCTAGTTTGTAATATTGAACCACTTGCTCAGCATATCCCACTATCTTCAAGATAAAAAAGTTCCTCCCATGGGAAAGCACAAATGCCTGTTGCTTGCCGTAGGCATCATAGAAGGCCTTGTTGATTCGGAAACTATTCTGGTAAACGAATTCATCCTCAGCCTGTCTCTCCTTTAGGTCCTGCAGCTGGTTTTTCTCCACAAACTCCGTGAGCACATGAGGCTTTACCCGCACAAAATAGCGCCATACATCTGGAGGTCTGACCTCCAGCCCTGGAATATCGCGATAATCATCCACATGGGGCAATGGCCCGGACGAATGCACCTCGAACACGGGCTCAATAAACCGTTTTTCCAACTCACCCATGACCCCTTCTTCTAGCAGGGCGATCTGCAGGATGTAGTCCTGTTCAAGCACATCACGGGATACCCCAAGCATCTTATGGTCAAAGCCCATGGCAGCGATGCCCCCGCCACGGCCATTTCCACGGTTGTGCATTTGCCGAGAGGGTTCAAAGATGTGTTTACCCCGTACAGGCACGCTACACGCAAAACCAGTAACACCACACCCTCCCTCTTCTTCCCTCTTCTCCATACGTAAAGGGAGGAGTCCCTTCACCAATTCGGCCCTTGATTGTATTATCCTTCTTATGTGCTCCGCTCGCTCCATAATACCTTCAGTCATCCCTGTCGCAAATCCGTTTCAAAGTGCAGGGGATAGTGATGATCCCGCAGAGGCCTATGAAATGGGCTAAAAGCTCAAGGCTCCAGGTTTTAAGTGAAAACCCTTTTGGTCCTTTTACTCAGGCCTAGTGCCTGACGCCTAATGACTAACTCCTGCCTTCTTTCATATAATCCAAATGCACCAGGCAATCCGTGCGGCCAACCAGTTCCCTAATACTTTTCATGCCCAGCTTCTTTAGGATGCGAATAAGTTCGCGCCTCCAAGCCATGAACATGTTGACAATGCGCTGTGTCCCCCAGTCCAAGTCAATAAGCTCCATGAGTTCTGGGTCCGTAGTGGCAATGCCTCTTGCACAACCCCTTCCACTCTCACAATTATGACACCTCACGCACTCAAGGGCCACCAAGTCTGCCGTTCCCGTGACTACCGCATCTGCCCCGAGGGCTATAATCTTGGCTACATCGTGGGGTGTTCTTATTCCGCCGCTCGCCACCACCGTTATCTTGTCCCTCACCCCCTCGTCCATCAAGAATCGATGCACGCGAGGAACAGCGTACTCGATGGGCATGGCTATGTTCTTTTTGGCTATATCGGGAGCAGCCCCAGTACCCCCATAGCTCCCATCTAGGTGGATAATGTGAGCCCCGGCATAATAACTCCCGACTGCAACCATATCTACGTCAGTGGGCGTAGATACCTTCACCGATACCACTGCCTTTGGGTTTATCGCCTTTATCCAGTCAACATGCTTCTTGTGGTCCTCCACCGAATAGACGCTGTGGAATGGAAAAGGTGAAAACAAGGGATACCCCACCACAGCCTCGCGCATCCGGGCAACTCCGGGAGTCACCTTATCACCTAAAAGATGTCCGCCCAGCCCGGGTTTCGCACCCTGAGCATATTTGAATTCAACAATGCGTACTCGCTGGATGGTCTCTTCCCTTACCCCAAAAAGACCCGTAGCAACCTGGGTAATCACGTGGTCATCATAGGGTTTCAACTCGTCGGGGTAACCGCCCTCACCGGTACAACAAAAGGTGCCCAGGGCCTTG
>DQZA01000048.1 GCA_011042035.1 Desulfobacteraceae bacterium | reverse complement strand
GTACTGGTGATCAGGCAACATGCCGGTAAAATAGCACTAACTAATTTGATTGTTTCCCTATTTGCGACTTTTTTTGTTATCATAAAAAATTATAGCATAATTGTAGAGCAAAAGGAAAAACGGATGGACCGAGAATCGAAGAAGATACCAAACAGGCTTATTTCGGAGAAAAGTCCCTACCTTTTGCAGCATGCATATAATGCCGTGGACTGGTACCCGTGGCGGGACGAGGCCTTGCGAGGGGTCTGTATGCAAGACCCCGGTTACAGACCCAAATAAATGAACTGCCATGCTTGAGGGGAGCTCTGGAATCTCCAGAGATTGACGCAGGGCACATGTTGGAGAAAATATGATGAGAGTCTTAACTGAACAACGAAAACTCGGGATTTGGCTTGTCGCAATTGTAGCGCTATACTTTCTTTTGTTTGGCTTTGCCGTGGCAGAGCGGCCCTTTCCAAGGCCCATTGGCCTGGTGAATGACTTTGCCAATGTTATTCCGCCAAGCTACGAGGCCAAGATAAAGGCCATCACGGCCGAGTTGCTCCAGAAAACTGGAATTCCGGTGGTGGTGGTTACCATGCCCGATATCGGGGGGGCCGAGTATAACGATTACGTAAATCGCCTCTATAGCGCGTGGGGAATAGGCAAGAAAGGTGAAGACAAGGGAGCCCTCATATTTGTCACGATAAAAGAGCGCAAGATGAGGATTGAGACTGGCTACGGTGTGGAGGGTTTCCTCCCCGACGGCCTGGTGGGGGAGATAAGGGATAAATACATGATTCCTTACCTTAGGCAAAACGAATTTGGCAAGGGAATATTAAATGGCACAGTGGCAGTGGCCAGCATCATTGCCAAGCATGAGGGGGTAAAACTGACTGGGAGCCCGGCGGTCCAACGACCGGCACAAAAGAGTCGGTCCCGAGGGATCGCAGCCCTTCCCATAATCGTGATATTTCTAATAATGATGTTTGCCTCAAGGCGAAGGGGAGGATCATGGTTATTTTTCCTTCCCTTCATCCTTGGCGGCGGGTACGGAGGGAGGTCCACCGGAGGTGGATTTGGTGGTTTTGGTGGGGGATTTGGAGGCTTTGGTGGTGGTATGAGCGGGGGAGGGGGAGCAGGAGGAAGTTTTTAGAAAGGAGGCAATATGGCAAAAGCGCCCAAAGAGCCTAAAGAGGTGTTTGAGGAGTTTGTGTCGGACTGCAAAGAAATCTTTGGAGACGACCTGGTAAGCATAATACTGTATGGCAGTGCGGCCGAAGGCAATTACAGGCCGGGGAAATCGGATATTAATTTCCTTGTGGTTCTCACAGAGGATGGCATTGATGCCCTGGACCGTGCCCTGAAAAAAACGGGTAAGTGGAGGAAACGCAATATCGCCACACCTCTTTTTTTGTCAGGACAGTATATTCAGACTTCGGTAGATGCGTATCCCTTGGAGTATTTGAACTTCCAGCGTCACTATCAGGTGGTGTTTGGAAGGGACGTGCTGAGGGACCTCATGGTGGATCGTTCAATGTTGCGGCTTCAGTGCGAAAGGGAAGTAAAAGGCAAGCTCTTGTTACTAAGGCGCACTTTTTTGGAGACAGAAGGAAAGGCACGTGCCCTAAAGACCGCCATTGGTTTTTCCCTGACCGCGTTCATTGCAATATTTGAAGGGCTTCTTTTTCTCAGGGGCCACGATCCAATCAAGGATCGGAAAGAAAGGATCAGGCGAGTGTGTGAAGACTTTGGTCTTGATCACTCGCTTTTCATCACCCTATTAGAAGTTAAAGAAGATAGGCTGAAGGTCAAGGACGAGCAGATGCGTGAGCTATTCAAAAGGTACCTGAAACAGATAAGAGAACTTGCATCGAAAGTTGACAGTATGGAGGTTTAAGAATGGGAAGAGGACAAAAGACGATTCTTACAATGGTGATCCTGGTTGTCGTACTGATATTGATCCCGTTTCTGTACGTCAAGAGTACTTATAACACCCTCGTGAGGATGGATGAGCAGGTAAAGGCCGCCTGGGCTCAGGTGGAGAACCAGTTGCAGCGACGCTATGACCTGATCCCAAACTATGTGGAGACGGTCAAGGGTTATGCAAAACACGAAAAAGAGGTGTTCATCAAGGTTACCGAGGCACGGTCCAAGGTGGCTGGGGCAACCAGTATTCCCGACAAAATCAAGGCCAATAACGAGCTATCTGCCGCCCTTTCGCGACTGCTCGTTGTGGTAGAAAGATACCCGGACCTTAAGGCCAATCAAAATTTCATACGGCTCCAGGATGAGCTTGCGGGCACTGAAAACCGGATCGCCGTGGAGCGTAGAAGATTCAATGAGACGGTTCGTGTTTATAATACCAAGATCCGCTCATTTCCCACAAACATCTTAGCATCCATGTTCGGGTTCAAGCCAGCCACATTTTTCCAAGTGCCAAAGGAAAAGCAGGAAGCACCAAAGGTAAAATTTGACTAAAGGGATGATATGAGTCAATCGGTGGAAATACCAATTGATGGAACCCTGGACTTACATACTTTTAGGCCGAGGGATGTGCCTTCTCTCGTGAAGGATTATCTGGAGCTTTGCCAGGAGAAGGGTATTACACATGTTCGAATAATTCATGGCAAAGGGAAAGGCGTTTTGCGGGCAACGGTGCACAACATTCTTGAAAAACATCCTTTGGTGGAGGGGTTTCATGATGCACACGACTTTTCTGGTTGGGGAGCTACAGTCGTTTATCTTAGCCAAAGGGTAACCTGAATGGTCCAAGCGCCCACAGGGGTGATCAACTATGAAGAACCAGAGTCATTCCAGGAGCACGGCCCGGCCTCAACCCTCGGAGGATAGCAGATTGCAGTAAAGATGAACATTATTAAAGGGCGAGTTACAGAAGTAGGCGGAAAACCAATCTTTCGCAGTAGGGATTTCTCGACTGAGCTGAAAAATATGCCTCCAGCATTACAGGGCAGTAGCGTGGAAATCGGGATTCGTCCCGAGGATGTAGCAATTACCAATGATTTTGACGGCGCTTCATGTATTTCACAAAGGCAGAAGGGGTAAGGAGGTGTGAAAATAGGGCCCGGTAGGGGTTGACATGGATCTTCAGATTATGTAAACTAAATTTATGTTTTGTTTTACCTTCACATATCGTCTAAAAACAAGGTTTAAGTACCATCTTGCCAGGACAAGAGCGCTTGAGCCACCATAGCTTTTCCTGCTTCTCCACATCCACAATTTCCACAGAAATTTCCACAGATTGAATTGTTACCCCCCACGGGTCTTTTTAGGCCAAGCTACCGAAAGGGGGCATCTCGCAGCTGGAGGTGACCTATGGCAAACGCAAAATATGTTAGTAATATAGATAAGTTAAACTGTATATCAGAGGAAGAAAAAACTTTGCTTCGTCGCGTCACGGATAGATATATTTTCAGGTCAAATGATTACTATTTAGGATTAATTGATTGGTCAGACCCTCACGATCCCATTCGGAGGCTCATATTTCCTTCCCTTGAAGAGCTTGAGCCTTGGGGATATCTGGACCCGTCGGATGAAGGGAAATATACAATTTTGCCAGGTCTTCAGCATAAATACAGGTCGACTGCCTTGCTGCTTGCGAGCAAGGTCTGCGGCGGCATATGCAGATATTGTTTTCGGAAAAGGCTCTTTCTGAGTCGCCAATCGGATATCCTGCGCGATTTTCAGGCGGCCTTAGAATATATTAAAAGCCATCCCGAGATTACCAATGTCCTATTAACCGGGGGCGACCCACTCATGCTGTCCACCCCGAAACTTGAACACTACATCGAAGGGCTATTTTCCGTACCCCATGTACGCACCGTGAGAATTGGAACCAAACTGCTTTCATTTAATCCTTTTAGGGTCCTGGATGACCCCTCCCTCCCTGAGATGATAAGCCGATTTACGCGCAGTGATAGAAAGGTCTACGTGGTTGCCCATTTTACACATCCTAGGGAATTTACCTCCCAGGCTGCGAGGGCTGTGGAGATGCTGCAGTCGGCGGGAGCAATATTGATAAACCAGTGCCCATTGATCCGGGGCGTCAATGATCGGCCCGAGACCCTTGCAGAGCTTTTCCAGACCATGGCTTTTGCTGGAATTCCACCTTACTACGTATTTCAGTGTAGACCTGCTGTCGGCAATAAGCCATACTCTGTGCCCATTGAAGAAGGCTATGAGATCTTCGAAGCCGCAAAGGCCCGGGTTTCAGGGCTCGCCAAGAGGGCCCGCTACGTAATGTCCCACCACAGCGGGAAGATTGAAGTGGTTGGAAGGACCCGGGAATTCATGTTTTTCAAGTACCATAGGGCAGCCCGTGAGGAAGACAGCGGCCGATTTTTTATAATGAGGCGCAATCACAGGGCGTATTGGCTTGATGATTATGATCAGATAGTTGACGATTACATTCTGGACATGATGCTCGCCAAAGGCACCGAGCTGAATAGTGTAGCAATATATTGAGACAGGGAATTCATTCGCCTTGCCATTCCTTTTTATCGTAAAGTTCTTTCTGAGCAGCCCGACTCTTAAATAGAGGGCCTCGATAAGTAAGGTAGGCTTATAGTCGCACCTTGCAGTAATTTATCTGGAAGGACAAGGCAGCATGTACAATGTGGCCATAGAAGAGACTTACCAGGACGGGCAGATAATCTTTAAGGAAGGGAGTTCCGGGGATTGGGTTTATATTATCCTGTCTGGCTCGGTGGAGATATCAAAGAATGTAGGGGGGAGAGAAGTATATCATCGAGTTAGTCAAGGCCGGGAATGGGAGTGAAATTTTCAGAGATAGCAGAATAGGACTGCCAATTGATTAAGCGCTATATAAGGGGTGTCGACTCAGATTAGTCTTTCTCCCTTGTGGCAGATTTGTACAAAAGATCAAGGGCCTTCTGGACACCTACCGTAGGCACTAGACAACAACCCTTTGCAGGCCTTATGTGCCAGCCCTTTTCCTCCTTCACAATTTCCACCCAGAAGTTTTGTACAAAGCCTCCTTCTGCAACCAGTGCCCTCACCATGGCCTTTTGGCGCAATGGATCATACATGGATTCCTTGAATTCAACAACCACCCTATTTTTTCCGCCCATTGGTTGAAAGCGCTCAGGAGAGAAGTGATCCAAGACATGCGTTTTCAAGACTATATCCTCCTCCACTGGAATATCTATATGGTCTCGTTTGGTCATACTGATCTGGAAGAACTCCGATTGACCCTGTTCCCTCCATTTCCTTTCATACTTGGTGGCAAAAACAGGGGGAATTAGACGGCTATCAAGCTCAAATCCACAATTGGAGCCCTGCTCCAATATCCATTCAAAATAATCTTTGTGGTCTGTAACTATCAGGATATCGCCGCCCAACTTGATCCTGCTGTTTAGTAATTTCAAGAATGCTGCATCAAACAGCCGATGTTTTGCATGCCTCTTCTTGGGCCACGGGCACGGGAAAAGGGAGTAAACACGGTCCAGAGATTGCTGTTGAAATATTCGCCGCAGCAATACCCTAGCATCTCCCTGGACTAACCGTACATTGTGCAGGCCTGAAAAGCCTATTTTCCTCAGTGCGTTCCTAACGGACAGCCACGCCAATTCTATGCCTATAAAGTTTGTGGTAGGATTTTCCTTGGCCGTTGTCACCAGGTAGTCCCCTGAGCCAAAGCCTATTTCTAGCTCCACAGGTGCGTCGCGGCCGAACAACTCACTTAGATCAAATGGCCTGGAGAGCTGCATCCATGGTATAAGCGGATCCAGGGATATGTACCGTGCCTTCACTGCTTCGCCTCTGTCTCACGCCCTACGCCTTACGCCCAACGCTTAAAGCCTAAAGCTTAAAGCTTAAAGCTCAAAGCCTAAAGCCCAAAGCCTAAGGCCCAATGCCT
>DQZA01000274.1 GCA_011042035.1 Desulfobacteraceae bacterium | reverse complement strand
GGTCATGTATGTAGGAATGGGCCTAAATGCCCCCCGTGGCCTTATTCTCTTGAAAACAAAAAGCTCATCCAGGCCAATGTAGTGGTCACCATGTTCGTGGGTTATTAAGATCGCATCTATCCTGTCAATCCCGTTCTCTTCCAACTGCCAGAGAATGTCTGGCCCGCAATCAATCAATAAGTTGCATTTTCCTTTGATAAACAGGGCAGTGCGTTTTCTCCTCTCACCTTTGGAGCGCATCTCCTTGCATATGGCACATGGGCAGTTCAGCTCAGGGAGCCCCCATGCAGCACCTGTGCCCAGAAAAACTAATGCTGTCTCGTTATCCTCACTTTTCATCATGATTGATTAATAACAAATGGATTTCATCAAGGCAAGAGGACAAGGGATACCCAAATCCTCCCTGCCCGACTATGGCAGGCATTGTCTGCTAGGAGATCATGGGCGATTGTAGTAGCTACCCAAAACTACAAGAATATGATATAAAATTATGTAAGTGTCGGCACACAGAAGGAGACGTTATTAGTTTATCCTCTTTTCGACCTGCTCGACATTACACTAACCTGCTAGAAAGGTGATCCTATGAAGGAAAAAGTTCCTCCCCTTTCCTATCACGGAAACATGTTTTTGGAGCCTATGAATCGTTTTCCAATGCCCATGGCCATCATCAATCTTGAACCTGAGCCGAGGTTTTTTGATGCCAATGAGGCAATGTGGCAAAAGTTCGGATACCAGACAAAAGAGGACTTCCTAACAGTGCCTGTACGGGCGCATTGCCAGAAGCCCAGACAATTGCAGGATTTGATCCAGTTGGCAGGCGAGGGTCCCATCTGCGGTTATGAGATGATCTTCAAATCAAGGGATGGTGCAGCCTTTTGGGGGGCAGTCACTGGAGCGGGCTGCCTTGGGCAATCCGGTGAGAAGTGTTTCCTTTGCAGTATCGATGACATTACTAAACAAAAGGAAAGTGAAGAACTTCTTCGACATGGGGTTGAGGAAGCTGCAACTCACAATCGCATACTCAATGCGGTGTTTGATACTTTTGATTTGGACCAAAGACTTGATCGGCTCTTGGACGAAGTAATGGATCTTCTGCATGTGGAGATGGCTGGCATTTATTTGTTGGAAGAGGGAGGGCTACATCTGCGGTCTTGGAGAGGGCTTTCATGTAATTTCAGGGCACATGCCCGCTTCTTCCCAAAGGAAAAAATACCACAGTGGAGCAGGAGGCAATGCCTCATAACAGAGAGATTGGACGAACGGCAGGTTTTCCCCGATTTTGCCAAAGATGAGGGCATCCAGACCCTGGCCATATTCCCGCTGAGGGTTCCATCTGGGAGCAAGACACCCGCGACCGCGGGGTCCCTTTTGCTAGCAAGCAAAAGATACGGTGCGTTTAGCAAGGAAAAGCTCAAGTTTCTGGAATCCATTTCGCTTCAGTTGGGGATTGCAATAAATCACTCGCGCCTGTATCGCGACGCCAACGAACGCTTAAGGCGTCTGCAGATCTTGCACGAGATTGACAAGGGCATAATCGCTGGCAAGGAAATAAAAGACTTATTGTCTTTCGTCCTAGAAAATATTCCTAAGGAGATGGGGGCCGAGGCTGTGGCGTTGAGCCTTTTCAACGGTGAGGAGAGCGATCCCAGGGTCTTTGTAATGCGGCTTCCCAATGGCACGATTATTGAGGAACAGGCGTTCGAGTTGGCGGGAAGCCTTTTGCATTGGTTTATGGAGCGGAAAGAGCCTGTCATGATCTACGACCTAGCAGAAGACCCCAGGGTCCAAATGCACCAGGGCTACATCCGGAACAATAGGCTGGTTTCCTACCTGGGCGTGCCCATGACATCAAGGCGCAAGGTGCTGGGCATCTTGCATATACTCACTACCGCCCCGAGGGTATTTGATCAACAGGATCTGTCGTTTTTTGTAACCCTTGCAGGTCAGGCTGCCATTGCTGTTGATAATGTCAGGCTTGTAGAAAGCCTGAAGGCCGCTGAAAAAAAGTACCGCCGCCTGATTGAGAATACCCCAGATGTCATTTTCTCATTAGTTTTCGAACCTCAACCTCAGTTGGAATACATTAGTCCTGCGGTCAAGAATGTGACTGGCTACAATCCAGAGGAGTTCTACTCTGATCCTGACTTGTTCATGGGGATAATCCACCCCGAAGACAGGCCATTAGCAGGGCAAACATTTACAGGGCGCTTCCCTTCGGATAAGACCGTGAACTTAAGGGTCAGGAAGAAGAATGGCGAATACTCTTGGATAGCTATAAGGACGAAGACGACCCTTGATGATACTGGCAGGATAGTGAGGCTGGAGGGTGTCTCCAGAGATATCACTGAGGGGAAAATGACCCAGGAGCAATTGGAGAAAAGCGAAGCGCAGTTGCGAGCCATTACGGACGCTGCGCAGGATGCAGTAATTATGCTGGACCCGCGAGGAAAGGTATCTTATTGGAATCCTGCTGCGGAACGTATTCTAGGATATAGCAGGGAAGAGGCCCTAGGTCAGGTCCTTCATCCCTTTTTGGCTCCAAATCGGTATCATGAGGCATACTCCAGAGGATTTGTCGAGTTTCAACGTACTGGGAACGGACCAGTTATTGGTAAGACCATTGAGCTTGAAGCAATAAGAAAGGACGGAAATAAGATACCAGTGGAATTGTCGGTCTCGACTGTTCACTTGGCTGAGGGCTGGCATGCTGTTGGAATCTTGCGTGACATTTCAGAACGAAAGGAAAGCCAGGCCGAGATTCAACAACAGGTGAAGATTCTGAGAGGCCTCAATGAGGCCCATAGAAGGCTATCCAAAACTTTGGACTATCGAGAGGTTTCACTGGAGTCTGCCAAATGCAGTGTAGAGTTGTTTGATATAAACCTGGCATGGCTATGCAAAGCAATCCCGGATGGCTCTGTGGAGTACCTTGCACATTACCCAAAAGATCTTGATTACCCTTTTAGAGTAAATGTTAGGTGGGACAGCTCTGCTGAGGGCCAGGGCCCTACTGGCCGGGCCATCCGTACGAATTCCCCTCAAGTAGTGGAGGACCTAGCTACCAATCTTGATTATGGTCCATGGGCAAAACTGGCACGTCAACAAGGCTTTGTGACAAGCGCGGCGTTTCCTCTAACCAGCCGAGGTCAGACATTCGGCGCGCTGAATCTTTACAGTAGACGCCACGGATACTTCACGTCTCAGCTAATCGAGGCATTTGAGGCCTTTGCCCTTCAGACAGCCTCTGCACTTGAAAACGCATGGTTTTTTGAGGAGTTAAAGGTCAGGGCAGAAGACCTAGAACGCTTAGCCGCTGAAAGGACCGCCGAGTTAGAGCAAGCCAAGCGAAGGGCGGAGGAAGCGTCCAGGGCCAAGAGTCTGTTTCTTGCAAATATGAGTCATGAGATCAGGACTCCTATGAATGCGATCCTGGGATTTAGCCAGCTTCTGGGGCGGGATCCTTTGCTGACCAAGCGCCAGCGGCAGGACGTGGAGGCCATTAACCGGGCAGGAGAGCAGCTGCTCGGCCTAATCAATGATGTCCTGGACATCTCAAAGATAGAGGCTGGGAAGATTAGTCTGAATCCCGCCGTGTTTAGCCTCTGGGATTTACTAGCCGATGTGGAAGCCATATTTCGCTCCAAGGCCGAGGCAAAGGGACTGGAACTCCTGATTGAAAAAGATCCTGGTCTGCCAGAATTTGTGGTGGCAGATACTGGGAAACTGCGCCAGGTTTTAAACAATGTCTTGGGTAATGCAATTAAATTTACCGGCAGCGGCCATGTGAGGATGCGTATTGGCATGCGAGAGGCAGAAAGAGGTAAAATAGGCCTCATTGTTGAAGTAGAGGATACGGGTCCTGGAATATCGAAAGAGGATATTGCGCATCTCTTTATGCCCTTTGAGCAGGCCTCGGCAGGATCAAGGTTAGGAGGTACTGGTCTGGGCCTGGCCATAAGCCGACAGCTCGTGGAAATGATGGGTGGAAACATAAGCGTTGAAAGTGAAGTGGGGAAGGGTAGCTGCTTTCGGATTGATCTAGAGATTGAGACAGCTAAAAGAGAGATCGGAAAAAAGGAAAAGAAAGGGCGTCGCGTTATTGGGATTGCTCCCAGCTCAGGTCAAGTCAGGGCCTTGGTGGTAGACGACAACAAGGCAAACAGGACACTGCTAAAGGCCATTTTAAAATCGCGGGGGATTGAAGTGGCGGAGGCCGCTGACGGCCTGGAAGCTCTGCGGGTTTTCAAAGAATTCTCACCTCATGTGATATTCATGGACATGAGGATGCCGACAATGGACGGGTATGAGGCAATCCGCAGGATCAGGAAATTAGATAAAGACAAGGAAATATCTATCATAGCTGTTACTGCGAGCGTTATAGACGACGCTGCGGACAGGGCTCGTGCAGCAGGTGCAGATGAATATGTGGCGAAGCCTTACCGTGAACATGATATATTTGAGGCGATGGGCCGTACACTTGGCCTTCAATACATCTACGAAGAAGAGCAACGTGAGGATGCCATAGAGGAAGCACCAATGAAAGGCATGCCGGAAGAAATACCTGAAGGGCTGATCAGCGCCATGATAGATGCGCTAGAGATAGGAGATATTATCCGTCTAAGGAAATTGGTTGAAGAAGTTGAAAAAATAACCCCTGAGGTGGGTCAAAAGATGCGCAGATTGATTGACAATTATAACTACGATGCGCTTAGCAACTTACTGCATATAGCATCAAATCTTGGAGGAGGACATGAGGCGTAGAATTCCTACTATTATGATTATTGATGATACGCTGGAGAACTTGAGGGTCCTGGAGGAGATGCTCAAGGAAGCTGGCTATGGGGTCCTGGCATTTCCCCGCGGAGATCTTGCTCTAAGAGCAGTGGCAAAGGCAAGACCTGACTTGATCTTGCTAGATATCATGATGCCCGGCATGGACGGTTTCGAGGTATGCCGGGTCCTTAAGTCAGGGGAGGACACAAAACACATCCCTGTACTGTTCATTAGTGCCCTGGGCAGTACCGAAGACAAAGTTAAGGCCCTTTCTCTAGGAGGCGTTGACTATGTAACGAAACCCTTTCAGTATGAAGAGGTAATGGCCCGGGTCCGTACACACGTGGAATTGCAACGCCAGAGGAAAGAACTCGCTGCTGCATACGAGAAACTCAAGGTGCTTGAGGCCCAGCGAGAAAAGCTGACGCAGATGATTGTTCATGACATACGTTCCCTTCTTACTTCAATAGTAGGGAATCTAGAACTTGCAAAGATGTATTCTCTGTCTGATGAGGCGCTTAAGAGCGTTGATCGGGCATTTGTTAGCTCTAAGTTGCTTACAGAGATGACCAGCTCAATGCTTGATGTAAGCCGAATGGAGGAAGAGGAGCTCCCTTTGCGCTTTACCGAGGTTGACATTGGCAGCGTGACAAAAGGTGTATTGGAGGACCTTGGCGGCCTAAAGGGCTCCCGCAGCGTCAGGGTATCGGTGCCGGATACAGACTTAAAGGTAAAATGTGACTCCCAAATCATCAGGAGAGTTATTCAAAACTTGCTGATCAATGCAGTTAAGTTTACTGACAAAGAAATAGGAAGTATTTTCATTGCTTTAACCGCCTCCAGGGATAAGATCCGGGTGAGCATTGAGGATAACGGCCATGGGATACCGAGTGAGTCTCTGGACAGGGTTTTTGACAAGTTTTTTCAGGTTTCCAGCATAGAGAAAGGCCAAAAGTATTCTACAGGCTTAGGGTTGACCTTTTGTAAACTTGCTGTGGAGGCACATGGCGGCACTATTGGGGTGGAAAGTGAGATTGGTAAAGGTAGCACCTTTTGGTTTGAACTTCCGCGCCTGCCTTCTACCTCACCAAGCATGCAACACTGACCGCGAGGG
>DQZA01000315.1 GCA_011042035.1 Desulfobacteraceae bacterium | reverse complement strand
TCCTATTCACTCAAGTTATCTTTTCGATTCTTTTGGCGGCCTATGTGTCGCTTGTGACGCTTTAGTGTTAGAGCCTCATAACACCCTGGGGTAAGTTCCCAAGGGTCTTCTCCTGTACTGAGGTTGTACTTGTCACAGCTTGAGTCCAGGTAGATACCGCCCTCAGTCCTTCTGGCACTGGTGTAGTGGTGTCTGCAACCCCAACAAGACTTCTTCATGTATCTTTTTTCCCCTTTTTCCTTTCAACAAATCTAAACTACCCGAAACCTGTTTTTCTTTTCAAAACGAAAGGCCTCCAAATTCAAAAAGGAGGCCTTATTACCAAAACTGCTGAGTGCCGAGACGCAGAATCGAACTGCGGACACGGGGATTTTCAGTCCCCTGCTCTACCGACTGAGCTATCTCGGCACCAGGTATAAAAATTATATTTACAACCTGCTTTGGCGTCAAGCATAATATTTACTTTCCATGGCCATCAACAATTTTCTGTGTGGGCTCGGCTTCTTCATCGATCGTAACGTCCACTTCACCCAAGTCATCGTCTTTGAGCTCATCAAGGCTAAGAGCTGGCTCGATTTCAGGTTCTGGTACCTTGGGTTCCCGCTTTTCATCCAACACATCTGTTATGGCAATTGTTTCCTCAGAAACCGCAGATTCGGGTACCACTGCAATATCTTCTATAGCGGAAACTTCTTTCTCAAGCGTCAGATATTCGTCTTGGGCTCCAGTGTCAGAGTCTTCAGTGGAGGCTTCTGACAGATCATCTTGCACCAGTTGCAAGTCAAACTCTTCTTCTGCGGAACTGTCCTCCAAAGTTATATCCTCCATCTCAAAGGCCACGGGCTCTGGCTCCGGGGGTTCTTTTCTTACCAAGGTCTCCTCTTGTTTTGTGCTTTCCACCTCGCTAATTTCCAAATCTAGGTCAGTAAGACTAGCCCCTGGGTCAATACCCACTGGCTTACTTTCTTCAGTGTCACTAGTGGTGAGGGTTTGCGCCTCGGTGGTTCCGAAAGACAATTCTTGCTTTGGAAGAATATCCTCTTCATCAGTAATGGAGTCCAGTTCTATCTCTATTTCTGTATCCTCTGGCCCAGCTGCAGCAGAAACTTCCATTTCTTCTGTCTCGGCTTCAAACTCCAGTTCTTCTTCCAGTACATTGAAGGCACCGCTTTCCGCTGAGTGCAAATGGATACCGGATTCATTAACGTCACCAAGGAGGTCTGCCAAAAGATACGGCGGGTCTGGGCTAAATGTGATTAGATTCAGCCGTTCCCTTTCAGAGGAAAGATCCCTGTTGCACTTGGGGCAAGACTCGTTGTGATCAAAGCTCACATACCCACATTTAGGGCATCTCATCGGACTGTTCTCCTTTGCAAGTTTCTTTCTTCAGCGTTACTTTCTTGTTCCTCCCTCACACCTATGAGGTCAAAGGGATAAATCAACAATATGAGAAAAAGAGTTCTCACAGAGCAGGGGCAGGAGGCCTCCCAACATGCATTGTCATTACGTATATTCGGACAGATTTATTGAAACCATTAACAATTACTAGCGATATAGACTGGCTTGGTGGGCAAGCATTGCCTGCGGGATATAGGCGACAATGGATCCTTGGAAGACGCATGGTGAAGTATCCGGTTTAGGCAGACCCCCATTTCATACCCAGGGGATACACCACCCTAGTGACTAGGCCCTCCCAGTATAAGTTCCAGGATATTCCAAGGTGGTTAGGACCGAGGCATCAAGGATCGCCCTGGCATTTACAATCTCGCCTATAAACAACGTGTGGTTTCCAGGTTCATACGTTTCTTTCACCCTGCACTCCATGAAGGCAACGCAATCCTTTATGATGGGACAACCTGTTAGCCCCTTTTCCCATTCAATGCCTTCAAACTTGGCCCTGGGATCAGGACCCTTAAATCTTGACATCATGTCTTTTTGTTCTGAGGATAGCGGATGCAAGGCGAAGGCCCTGGTTTTCTTAACCATGCCATGGGTCCGACGGTTTGGATGGACTGCCACTAGGATGAGGGGAGGATCATAAGAGATCTGGGTAACCCATGAGGCTATCATCCCGTTAATGTGATCCCCTGACCCGGTGGTTAAGACATAAATTCCATACGTCATTTTAGACAGGGCTTCTTGCCACTGTTTTTCCATGCGCTCATTTCCCCCTATAATTGCCTTTTTTGATGGCCTCTTTGGCCAAAAGATCACAGCGTTCATTTTCTCGATGGCCTGCATGCCCCTTCACCCAGTTCCACTCAATTTCATGAATTTGGCTGAGATGTAACAACCTTTGCCAGAGATCTTTGTTTAACACTGAGGCCTTTCGGGAAGTTTTCCAATTGTTTCTTATCCATCGTGGTAACCAGGAAGTTATGCCCTGAACCAAGTAATTGGAGTCCGTATAAATTGTTACACTGCACGGCTCCTTCAATTGCTCCAGTGCCTTGATGGCGGCCATTAACTCCATTCTGTTATTGGTAGTGCGGGGATGATATCCTGTTATCTCCTTTTCCCGGTCCTTATACCTGAGGATAGCTGCATAGCCCCCCGGGCCGGGATTTCCCTTGCAGGCCCCGTCCAAGAATATTTCCACCTTGGAGCGAGGAACATTTTTTTGTGTGATTTTGGCATCACTTGACAACTGTAGACCCCTTGCGAGTAATACCTGCTTTAACTATCCTGGCACGTATCCTAATGGTGATCTCTGGTGTTTCCTGGTAATTGGTTTTTAACTTCAAGAACCCGTGATAGCCACCCGGCGATAAGTCTTTCGTGGTAAACTTGAGTCGAAACCTTTTCCCCTTTTGAACCTCTCTAAGCTCATATTTTAGCTTATCGGCAAGGGTGAAATGGGCTGGGGTGATGTCCAAGGGCTTGCTTTCCTTTGCCACTATTTCTACCACGCGGGTCTGTTCTTTACCCTGAGGTCCATAAAAATAAACATATCTAGATGAAAGATAGATTGGCACCTTGATAGTGGCAGAGAGCCTCAGGACCATCATGCGGGTCCGCGGGTCATTGGTGTAAATCCTCGCACTTTTTATGATCTTTCCCTGGTAGCCCCTGGTATTTACCTTCAAGGTAATGGTTCCCTTCCCACCTGGAGGGATTACCCTATCAAACTGGGCGACTGTACATCCTCACCCTGCACTTACCTTTTCTATTCTCAGCGGCGCATCCCCCTTGTTCAATATGGCAAAGGCATGCACGAGTGGAGCGCCCTCCTTGACTTCCCCGAAGGAAAATGAAGTGGTTTCAAACACGGCCTTCGGTGTGCCAGCAGCATGAACCGTTGCCAGCATGATCACGAGGCAGATTACTGAGAGCGGAAAAATAACCAAAGGCAATCTTTTCATGTCGTTGGTACCTCTCATAGTGTTGAAGCCGTTTTAGTGGGTTATGGCAGTTATTATATAGCCTTTGCGTATATTTCGTTGCGCACCTTGTAAGCGAGAATGTCCAGTCTCACCGTAAAATCAATGTTTTCCACCATGCAACAGTCTGGAACCTGAATGCGGGTAGGCGAAAAGTTCAGTATGGCGTTCACATCTGCTTCTACAAATAGGTCAGCTACATATTGAGCTGCACTGGCCGGAGTGGTGATGACGCCGATTTCTATGTTCAACTCTTTGACAGCAGTTTTTAGTTCTTCAATGTCCCTTATTCGTATTCCTAAGGGGGCAGTTTCCCCTATTTTCTCTGGATCGTTATCGAAGGCTGCCACGCAGTTAAAGCCCCTGACCTGTAAATTGCGGTGCTGCAATAATGCTGAGCCTAGTTTCCCTATGCCTACTATCCCTAGATTCCATTCCCTGTTTATGGCCAGGATTCTTTTTATTTGTTCCTGCAGCTCCTTGACGTCATATCCTACCCCCCGCACGCCAAATTCGCCAAAATATCCAAGATCTTTTCGCACCTGTGCTGGATTTACTTGACACAGCCAAGCGAGTTTGTCTGAAGAAACCGTTCGATACCCATCAAATTCCATCAATTCAAGCTGTCGGTAGTATAGGGAAAGCCTAGTTATAGTAGCCTTCGGGATGTGGGTTGACTTTTGCATTCAGTTCCTCCCATACCATAGAATATTATTCATCTATCTTGTCTCATTATGAAAATCAAGTGCCTACGGCAATATTTCTTCTTGTCAAAACTCAGGGTATATCTGTATTTATCTTACAATGCTAAGGGCAATAGGGATTGGCGATATTTGGCAATGGTTGATAACTAGCGGAGTTGATCAAAAATTCCCTAGATTTATAATGACATATGATTTTTCATACTACATACTATATAGAAAGACCGATGGATAGATGAGGACCTGTAACGGGATCCTTTCTATACCTTGATTTGTTTACAGGCCTAGCGGGAAAAGGGGTTTATGGTTGGACGCGAATTAAAGAAAGGGCACTTATGGAAGAACGAAAAGAGGAAACATTCAGCAAAGGTAAGGGCGGGTCGGAGTCTGATTTGGACACCAGGCTTATGACAAGCTGTGCCAGGTTGTCGGGTGAGAGGTATAGGGCCTTCGTAGAAAACATTGAGGAAGGCGTTTATGAGGTGGATATCCATGGGAACTTCCTATACTTTAATAAATCCCTCTGTAGGATCTTTGGATATCCACCAGAAGAGATTCAATTCCAAAATTTCTCTAAGTTCATGGATGAGGAAACTGCCAAAAAGATGTTCGAAAGCTTCAATCGAATCTATGAAAGCGGTCAAGGGGTAAGCGATCTTCAGTGGAGAATAAGAAACAAAGAAGGCAACGAGCGTATAATAGAACTTTCAGCAACCCTAATCACCAATAAAGAAGGCAAGAAGGTCGGATTTAGGGGTATAGCCCGGGACATCACTGACAAATACAGGACTCAAGAAGCCCTACAGAAGTCCGAGAAACGGTATCGAACCTTACTTGACTTTGTTCCTTATCCTATTGTGGTTTTCACGCCTGACGGAAAGGTGACTTATCTCAATCCGGCATTTACCGAGACCTTCGGATGGACACTGGACGAACTCAAGGGAAAAACAATACCGTATGTCCCACCAGAGCTTTCAAAGGAGACCTCAGAGAATATCAAGAGGCTTTTTGAGGATAAAATCATTCTTCGGCACGAGACAAAACGGCTGACAAAGGATGGCAGAGTGCTCGATGTGGTGCTTAGGGCAGCGGTATACTCTGAATCCGGTGATGAGCCATCAGGCGAACTTGTCATACTCCGCGACATAACCGAGGAAAAACGCATAGCCAGAAATAATGAAGCCCTGCTGAAGATAAGCCTTTCCCTTCATGAGTATCCAGATTTAGATGAATTACTTGATTTTATCAGCAATGAAGTGAAGAGGCTAATGGCCGCCGAGGGAGCCCTTGTGATCCTCCTGGACGAGGAGAAAAATGAGTTTTTCTTTGAAGCCGCAGCTCATGATGATGAGGCTGCTGAAAGGAGGGTAAAAGAAATACGATTTCCTGCCAACAGAGGGGTATCGGGAAGGGTAGTACGAACAGGACAGCCGGTGGTTATAGAGGATGTATCAAAGAATGCGGATTTCTACCGGGTAATTGATACCCTTGCTGGATTCACCACCAAGAGCCTTTTGGCTGTCCCATTAAGAACTAAGGATAGAATTATAGGTGTACTTATTGCCATGAATAAGAAGGTGGGTATGTTCGACCAGATGGACATGGAGTTAATGAGTATGATTGGAAGTACTGCTGCCCTTTCCATCGAAAATGCAAGGTTCTCCGCGGAAATCCGTGAGGCCTACAAGGAGGTAAGCAGCCTGAATCGAGCCAAGGACAAGGTGATAAACAGATTGAGCCACGAATTAAAAACCCCTCTATCAGTACTAAGTGCGTCTTTGAGCATACTTGAAAAACGCCTTTCCGC